>NZ_RAWP01000028.1:0-95770 GCF_003668935.1 Corallococcus sp. AB032C
GCAGGTTGGAGCGCCGGATGATGTCCTTCTGGACGGCGGGCACTTCTTCCGGGGGAATCTCCACGCCCAGGTCGCCTCGGGCCACCATCACGCCGTCCGTCTTGTCGAGGATGGCGTCCAGGCCCGCAACGCCATCGTCGAGCAGATTGAAAAGCGCGTCGTCGGCCAGCGGGACGTGGTGGAGCACCTGCTGATTTCGCTCTTCAGCCGCGGCCACTGCCTCTTCGTGGGCGTGCCCGGCCTGGCGAAGACGCTGCTCATCTCCACGCTGGCGGACGTGCTCAACCTGTCCTTCAACCGCATCCAGTTCACGCCAGACCTGATGCCGTCGGACATCACCGGCACGGACATCCTGGAAGAGGACAAGACCACGGGCCGCCGTTCGTTCCGCTTCATGCAGGGCCCGCTGTTCGCGAACATCATCCTCGCGGACGAGGTGAACCGCACGCCGCCCAAGACGCAGGCCGCGCTCCTCCAGGCCATGCAGGAGTACCGCATCACCGCCGGCGGCCGCACGTACCCGCTGGAGCTGCCCTTCCTCGTCTTCGCGACGCAGAACCCCATCGAGCAGGAGGGCACCTATCCCCTCCCCGAAGCGCAGCTGGACCGCTTCATGTTCCTGGTGGACGTGGGCTACCCCACCGCCGAGGAGGAGGTGCAGATCGTCAAGAGCACCACCGCCGGCGCGCCGCCGAAGCTGGAGAAGATTCTCTCCCCCGAGCGCATCCTGGCCCTCCAGGAGCTGGTGCGCCGCGTGCCGGTGCCGGACCACGTGGTGCGCTACGCGGTGGAGCTGGTGCGCCACACGCGTCCCAAGGAAGCGGGCGCGCCGGACTTCGTGGCGAAGAACGTGTCCTGGGGCGCGGGCCCTCGCGCGAGCCAGTACCTGGTGCTCGCGGCCAAGGCGCGCGCCATCCTCAACGGCCGCTTCGTGGCCACGGTGGAGGACGTGCGGGCGCTGGCGAGGCCCGTGCTGCGCCACCGCGTGCTGCCCAACTTCACCGCGGAGAGCGAAGGCATCACGTCCGTGAAGCTCATCGACCAGCTCCTCACGGTGGTGAAGGGCTAGGCGCTTCCACCCCATGTCGCTGCTCGACGCCCAGACGCTGTCCCGCCTCCAGGGCGTGAAGCTGCGCGCCCGCGCCGTGATGGAGGGCGTGCTGTCCGGCCTCCACAAGAGCCCCCATCAGGGCCAGAGCGTGGAGTTCGCCGAACACAAGGAGTACGCCCCCGGCGACGAGCTGCGCCACCTGGACTGGAAGGCCTACGGCAAGTTCGACAAGTACTACGTCAAGCGCTTCGAGCACGAGACGAACCTGCGCTCGGTGATGGTCGTGGATGCGTCCGCGTCCATGGGCTACCAGAGCGGCGCGATGTCCAAGCTGGAGGTGGCCAAGACGCTCGCGGGCGCGCTCAGCTACCTGCTCGTGCGCCAGCAGGACGCGGCGGGCCTGGCCGTCATGGTGGGCGGCGCGTTCAAGGACGTGCCGCCCCGCGCCTCCGCCGGACACCTCAACGTGCTGCTGGACGCGCTGGAGCACACGGAGGCCAAGGGCCCCACGGACCTGGGCAGCGCGGCGGATCACCTCGCGGAGGTGCTGCCCCGGCGCTCCACGGTCATCGTGCTGTCGGACCTGCTGGATGAACGGCAGGAGGCGCTCAAGCGCATCCTGGCCCTGCGGCAGCGCAAGAACGACGTGGCGGTGTTCCACCTGGTGGACCCGGCGGAGCTGACGTTCCCCTTCGACGACCCCACGCTCTTCCTGGACATGGAGGGCGAGGGCCGCATCGAGGTGAACCCGCGTGAAATCAAGCAGAGCTACCTGGAGGAGTTCGGCGCGTTCCTCGCGGACGTGAAGGCGAAGTGCGCCGAGGCCGACGTGGACTACGAATTGGTACGCACCGACGAGCGGCTGGATGAGGTGCTGCTGCGCTTCCTGGGACGCCGAGGGAGGCGCCGGTGACGTTCGGCAACCCGTGGTTCCTCTTGGGCGCGCTGGGTGCGCTCATCCCCGTGCTGGTGCACCTGTTCGACCGGCGCCGGCCGAGGGCGCATCCGTTCGGGCCGCTCGCGTTCGTGCTGCGCAGCCAGAAGCGTACGGCGAGCCGGCTCAAGCTGAAGCGGCTGCTCCTGTACGCGCTGCGCACGCTCATCCTGCTGGCGATTCCCATCGCGCTGGCGCGGCCGGAGCTCACCCGCGACGCGCAGGCGGCCACGGTGACGCGCGGCCCTGCGGCCACGGCGGTCATCCTGGACGCATCGCTGTCCATGCGCTGGTCGGACGGCACGTCGAACTTCGAGAAGGGCCGCGATGAGGCGCGCGACGCGCTCAAGGACCTGCTGCCGGAGGAGCCCGCGACGGTGATGGTGTGCACGGCGTCCCCGGAAGCGCCCCAGCCGCCGGGCTTCGACCGGGCACGGCTGCGAGCGCTGGTGGACGAGGCGAAGCCCACCTACGGCACGGCGGACCTGTCGCGCTGCCTGGACATGGCCGCGCGGTCGCTGGAGGAGAACCCGATGCCGGGCAAGCGCCTGGTGGTGGTCTCCGACATGACGGTGTCCGGCTTCCGGTTGGAAGCGCCGCCGCCCACGGTGAAGGGGCCCACGGGCGCGATGGTGAAGCCGGAGGTCGTGCTGCGAGACGTGGCGTCCGGGCGCGAGGCGCTGGACAACCACGCGCTGGTGGACCTGCGGGTGGAGCCCGCGCTGCAGGCGGGGCCGCGCGCGTACCAGTTCACCTTCACGGTGCGGAACTTCGGCGCGAAGGCGGCCAAGGACCTGGAGGCCGCGGTGCGCGTGGGCGAGTCCACGCTGGCCAAGGGCTTCGTGGACGTGCCCGCGGGCGGCACGACGCAGAAGACGCTGACGGTGCGCTTCCCGCAGGGCGGCACGGTGGTGGGCCAGGTGACGCTCGCGCCGGACTCGCTGGCGGAGGATGACCGGCGGTCCTTCGTGCTGCCGGTGCCGCGCGGGTTGAAGGCGCTGGTGGTGAACGGCTCGCCGCACGCGACGCGCTACCGGGACGAGGCCTTCTTCGTGGACGCGGCGCTCACGTCGCCGGGCTCGCCGGTGGACGTGGCGGTGCGCGACGCGGAGGTGGGGCTGCGCGAGGACTTCAGCGCGTATGACCTGGTGCTGCTGCTCAACACGACGGCGCCGTCGGCGGAGGAAGCCCAGAAGCTGACGGCCTTCGTGGAGAACGGCGGCGGCCTCTTCGTGAGCGTGGGCGACCACGTGAACCCGGAGGCGTACAACCAGCGGCTGGGCACGCTCCTGCCGCGCCCCCTGCGCCTGGTGCGCACGAGCGCCGAGCGCGAGGACCCGGACGCGGAGACGAAGACGGCGAAGCTGGCGCAGGTGAAGGTGGACCATCCGCTGTTCGCGCCCTTCACGGGCCGCGCGGAGGAGGGGCTCATCGGGGCGCGCTTCTACAAGTACATGCTGTTGGAGGCGGACAGCCCGTCCGCGCCGGGCACCAGCCAGGTGCTGGCCACGTACGAGGACGGAGCGCCCGCGGTGGCGGTGGCGCGCCGGGGCAAGGGGCGCGTGGCGCTGTTCACCAGCACGGTGGACCGCGACTGGAGCGACTTCGCCATCCGCACGAGCTTCCTGCCGCTGATGCAGCGCTTCGCCGCGTACCTCACGGGCTCGCTGGAGGAGCGCGAGGAGGTGCGCGTACGCGTGGGCGAGACCGTGACGCTGCGCCCGGAGGGCACGCAGAAGGTGGCGGGCGTGCGCGCGCCGGACGGCAGCGAGCTGCCGGTGAAGGCGCAGCCGGACGGGTCGTTCGTGGCGGGGCCCACGGTGGAGCCGGGCGTGCACGCGGTGCTGGGCTCGGACGGGAAGCCCGTGGCCGCGCTGGACTTCGCCGCCACGCTGGACCCGGCGGAGAGCGACCTGACGCGTGTGCCGCAGGACACGCTGACGGCCTACTTCGGCGAGGACACGGTGAAGGCCTCCACGGGGGACGCGGACAAGCCCGCGGTGCCGCTGTGGACGTGGCTCATCCTGGCCGCGTGCCTGGCGTTCTTCTTCGAGGGCACGCTGCTCCGGAAGTAGCCCCGGCCGCTCCGCGCCCTGACAGGCAGCCGACGCTCGGTGAACGCATCCACTGCCCCATGGGCGGCGGGCTCTGCCACACTGCGCGGCCGTGAGCCCTGCTTCCGCCCTCTATCGCGACTGCGCCCGCCTCTTCATGGTGGGCTTCCCTGGCACCCGCATCGACGCCGACTTCGCGGCGCTGATGGACGATGGCATCTACGGCGCCATCCTCTTCAAGCGCAACGTGGGCACCGCGGCGGAGACCGCGGCGCTGTGCCGTGACATCAAGACGCGCGCGGGCCGGCCCTTCATCCTCTCCGTGGACCAGGAGGGTGGCCGGGTGGCGCGCCTTCGCGGTGAGCCCTTCACCGCCCTGCCTCCCATGCGCGAGCTGGGACAGCGCGGCGACGAAGCCCTGGCCGAGCGCGTGGGCCGGCTGCTCGCGCACGAGCTGCGCGCCGTGGGCTTCGACTGGGACTTCGCTCCGGTGCTCGACGTGGACACCAACCCGGCCAACCCCGTGATTGGCGACCGCAGCTTCAGCCGCGATCCGGTGGAGGTGGGCCGGCTGGGCGTGGCGCTCGCGAAGGGCCTGGAGGCCGGCGGCGTGGCGTCCTGTGGAAAGCACTTCCCCGGTCACGGCGACACGACGACGGACAGCCACCTCACGCTGCCGAAGCTGCCGCACGACCTGGAGCGCCTGCGCCGCGTGGAGCTGGTGCCGTTCCAGGCCTTCGCGAAGGCGGGGCTCGCGTCGCTGATGACGGCGCACGTGCTGTTCGACGCGCTGGAGCAGGGCGTGCCGGCGACCATGAGCCACCGCGCGCTGAACGACCTGCTGCGCAAGGAGCTGGGCTTCGATGGCGTGGTCGTCAGCGACGACCTGGAGATGAAGGCCATCGCGGACCACTACTCCGTGGCGGAGGCCGCGGTGCAGGGCACGCTCGCGGGCGTGGACCTGTTCCTCGTGTGCCACCAGGCGGACGTGCAGCGCACCGCCATCGAAGCGCTGGTGAAGGCGGTGGAGTCCGGCCGCGTCCCGCGCGAGCGCATCACCGAAGCGCACCGGCGCCTGGACGCGCTCGCCGCCCGCTTCGCGCACCCCGCCGAGGACCGGCTCGCCACGCTGGGCGACGCGGAGCACCGCTCGCTGGCGCAGGGCCTCGCCAGTGCCTTTACCGGCAAGGACCCCACGGAGGTCATGCTCGCATCGCGTTAGTGGGTGGCGTGCCTGGAGCCCAGCTCGGAGCCCTGCCCCATGGGGCCCTGGAAGCGGTCCGCCCCGCCCCGGTCTCCGGGCACCGGCTCCTGGGGCGTGGTGAAACCGGGGGCGCCAATCTGGTTCTGCTGGAGCTGGTGGGCTCCGGCGGCGGCCGACCACTTCGCGTCCGTGGACGTGCTCGCGCCCGAGCCACCCGTTCCCGGCGGCGCGGGCTGCTGCGTGTTGGCGACGCCCTGGTAGCGACTCCCCGCGCGCGGCATCGTGGGCTTGTCACGGTTGCAGCCAGGGCCGACCAGCGCGGCCGTCGCGGCGCACACCGCCACCAGCGTCCAGTGATGAAGCGTTCTTGAGTGCATGGCCTGCTCCTCCCGGAAGCCATCACGGCCTCGACAGAAGGAGTGACCACCCCAGCGCCCCACCGGGAGTGGCGGGGCTGGAGGACGGACGCCCGTTGGCACGCTGGCCGGCGAGCGCCCTGGGACCTCCGTCCAACTACCGGTCGTGCAGGTAGACGGGCGGGCTGACGTAGGAGTACGGCGCCTCGAAGCCGCGCGTGAGCTCGTTCGCGGTGGAGACGTGCCAGCCGCCCAGCCCTTCGGCCGCGGGCGAGTAGGTCGCCCCGCCGAACAGGCCGTAGCGGTGCGCCATCATGCCGCCCGCGTCGTCCCACTTGGAGTTGTTGGACTTGCCCGACTTCGCCGGCGTGCGCGGGTCGATGCTGGAGCCGATCTTCTCGATGGTGGAGTTGTAGCCCCGGTCCACCGTCAGCACGTGGGCGGGCAGCTTCGCGGTCGCGTCACCGTGGTGCGCGTCGGCGGGGTTCTCGTGCCCCTGCTGCTCGGCCACGTTGTAGACGGCCTCCGGCTGCGTCCCACGCTGCGCGAAGGCATTGCCCCGCGGCTCATCCGGCTGCTTGCCACCCGTCTCCGGCAGCCCGCCACAGGCCGTGCCCAAGAGCACGCCCGCCGTCAGCGCCGCCGCTCCCATCCACCGCTGAATGCCTCGCTCGCGCATGTTCGTCGTCTCCGCCATCCCCGAGGAATGGTCATGCCGACCTCGCCTACCACCGGGCATCCACCCGAGGGCAGGCCCCGCCGGCCGCCCGCTGTCCGGCCCAAGGGCCGACAGGGCTTCATCGTGAACGGCCAGCCCCGCCCGGAAGGAGAGGAGCCAGCCACGAGCGCAGGCATACACGGTCCCGGTCTCCCTGTCCCGCCAGGAGTGCACCGGCGCCCGCCCCGCTTCAGGCGCGCGCGCCCTTCCGGGCCGGCTTCGCCGCTGGGGCCTTCTTCGCCGCCGGTTTCTTGACAGTCGCCGGCTTCGCCTCCGCCGGAGCCTTCTTCGCCGCTGGGGCCTTCTTCGCCGCCGGAGCCTTCACCGGAGCCTTCGGGGCCGAAGCCGCGTCGGAGGACGCTCCGCCCTGGAGCGTGGCCAGGACCTCCGCGACGTGGCCGGCCACCTTCACCTTGGGCCACACGCGGACGACCTTCGCGTCCGGGCCGATGAGGAAGGTCGCGCGGATGAGGCCCATGAACTTGCGGCCATAGAGGGACTTCTCCCCCCACACGCCGTACGCGTCCGCCAGCGCGTGGTCCGGATCCGCCAGGAGCGAGAACGGCAGCCCCTGTTTCGTGGCGAACTTCTGGTGGGACGCGACGCTGTCCGGCGACACGCCCAGCACCACCGCTCCGGCCTTCACCAGCGCGGAGTGCTCGTCGCGAAAGTCGCACGCCTCCGTGGTGCAGCCGGGGGTCGCGTCCTTCGGATAGAAGTAGAGGACGACGTGCCGTCCCTTGAACTGCGAGAGGGAGACGGTGGCGCCGCTCTGGTCGGGGAGCGAGAAGCCGGGGGCCTTGTCACCTGCTTGGGGCATGGGCATGTGTCGGCTCCATACCCAGACCCCGAGGGCTTCTCAACTCCGCGCGCGTCAGGGACTTCAGCGCGCGCCCTCGTCCGGCGCATGGACCTCTTCGCCCGGCGGGTGGTCGTGGGCCTCCAGCCGGACCAGCTCCGCCTGGCAGCTCTCCAGCACCTTGCGCAGCACGCTGCGCGTCGCGTCCGTGTTGGCCTCGCCCATCTTCTTCGCGAGCGATTCACACGCGGCGCGCTTGGCCTCCACGTCGCTGGCGCCCTTGCCCGTCGCACCGGGCCGGGCCAGGGGGCGCGGTGGAATCTTCTCCTGGGCGGCCTTCAGCGCGGCCAGGCGCTTGTCGGCCTCCGGGCGGACCTTGGAGTCCTTGGGGACGGCCTCGAACTGGGCGGCGACCTCCGCCCACGCCGGGTCCTGGGCGCCGAGGTTCTTGTTGATCAACTCCTGGTAGCGCGCCTCGGCCTGCTTCAGCTGCTCCGGACCTGGGTCGGTGGAGCAGCCCGACAGCGCGAGCAGACCCGCGAGCAGCAGCGCGGCGGAAGTTCGGGGATGGGCAATGCGCATGGTGTGGGACGTCCTCCTGCTGGCCACAGGGTTAAACCACGGCTAGGGTGCGCCGTCGTGGCTCCCATCCTGCTCGCCTTCCTGCTCGGCCTGACTCAAGGCCTGCTCCACGCCCTGGGGCCGGACCACTGCGCCGCCATGGCCACGCTCGGCACCCTGGGTGGCGGCCGGCGCCGTGTCGCCATCATGACGGCGCTGCGCTTCGCCCTGGGCCACGCGGCCATGCTGGGCGGCATCGCGGCGGTGTGTCTCTTCGCGGGCGTGGGCCTGTCGGAGACCTTCGAGCGGTGGGCGGAGGTGTTCGGCGGCGCGGTGCTGGTGGCGCTGGCCGTCACCGCCCTGATCTTCCCGCACAGCCTGGACCACGGCCACCCGCACCTGCCCGGCCACGACCGCGAGCCGCACGAGCACGTGCACACCGTGAGCACCGCCGCGGGCGCCTTCATGGCCGTGAGCGGCGTGCGGTCGCTGCTCATCGCGCTGCCCCCGCTGCTGGTGGGCGGCAGCATGAGCCTGTCCGCGTGGACGTACCTGCCCGGCTTCGCGCTGGGCATCCTCATCGGCATGGGCGCGGTGGGCCTGCTGTTCGCGGAAGGCCTGTCGCGCGCCAACGCGCGCATCAGCCTGTGGATCCAGCGCGGCGTGGCGCTGGGCTCCGGAGCGCTGGGCCTGTTCTGGATCGGCTCGCGGCTCGTCTGAAGCGCCGCACGGCACACCGCGGGCCCTGAGGCACCCAGGCCCGCTTCCAGGCACCGGCAGCGCTACGAGCGCTTGTCCAGGATGCCCAGCGCCATCATCGACACCAGGAAGCCGTAGACGACGTGCTCCGGCCGGTTGGCGAACGCGAGCAGCTCCGCCACCACGCGGTTGCCGTCGATCTTCGGCAGCAGCTCCGCCTCCCAGCGCTCCAGCTCGACCTCGTTGAGGCCGTAGGCGGGGGCGACGGCGGGGATGAGCCGGTCCTCGGGCTGGAGCAGGCGGCGCAGGCGCTCCGGCTTGTAGAGCTTCTTGATGCCCCGGACGATGAGGTTCGCCGGGTGCACGTCCAGCTTGATGGACTCCGCGGAGGCCTTCTCCTTGAAGCTCATCACGTACGTGCCCTCCTCCCAGGAGAAGAGCGAGTAGATGATGGCCTTCACCTGCTGGCCCACGTAGTACAGCCGCTCCGTGTCCTTGAGCAGGGCGCGCTCCACCAGCACGTCACCGGTGCGCCGGTGGCTCTGCGCGGCGACGGCGGATGCGTCCTGGAGCTGCTCGGGTTTGATCTTCCCCACGCGCACCAGGAACTGCCCGAAGCGGTCCGCCAGCAGGTTGGAGAGCGCGAACACCGGGGTGCCGTTCTCGAAGTAGACGACCTTCTTCACCTTGCCGCGCTGCACGCCCAGCTCGCCCGTCTCGCGCGACAGGTAGAAGGCGGTGAGCAGCGAGGGCAGGTTGTCCTTCAGCTCGCCCCGGCGGCTGCCCGGAGCGCCCGCGCCCACCGGCAGCGGATCCGGCGGGCGGCCCGGCGTGGGGGGCCGCACCTGGGTGGTGGACACCTTCTGCATGGGCGTGGCGGTGAGGTTGGCGCCGCGGATTTCGGCCGTGAGGTTGCCGCCGCCGGTGACCTTGATGCGGCCGGTCAGCTCCATGGCGTCCTGCGGGCCCTCCTCCTCCACGTCGATGTCCAGCTCCACCTCGAAGGCGTCGGCCATGGAGGCGGCGGGGACCTTCTTCTCCGCGGGCAGGACCTTGGCCACGGCCTCCAGCAGCTTCTGGGCCTCGAAGGGTTTCTCGAAGTAGCCGGCGGCCTGGTACTTCTGGCGCGCTTCGGTGGCGTGCTTGCCGCCCTTGAAGACGCCGGTGATGAAGAGCAGCGGCAGCTGGGGGTTGTCCTTCCGCAGCGTGTCCGCCAGGTGGTAGCCCATCATGTCCGGCAACAGGATGTCCAAGACAGCACAGCCGGGGGGCTGGGCGCGGGCGGCCTCGATGGCCTGCTTGCCACGGCTGGCGCCCACCACCTCATACCCGGCGTCCTCGAACAGCTGCGTGAGGAGGGAGAGGAGCTCCTGGTTGTCGTCCACGACGAGGATTCGAGGCGCCATCGCGGGGGGACCGTAGCAGATTCGGACGCCCGGGCGGCCAGCGTTTCCAGGGAACCCCGGAAGGCCGCCCGCTTCAGACGATGGATGCAAGCGCCCCGCTGGGGCGTTAGGGTGTCGCCCGCCTCATGTCCTCCCTTCTCGCCCGCATCCCCCCGGCAGCGCTCCTGGCCGGACTCCTCCTGTTCTCACCCCTGGTGGCGTTGGCCCAGGAGGGCCCGCAGCAGGACGCGGGTCAGCCGGACGATCCGAACTCGCCGGAAGGGGACGACAACACCGGCCGCGTGCCCACGGACTGCCGCAGCACCAGCGACTGCGCGCCGCGCTTCAGCTGCAACACGGGCAAGTGCAAGTACACCGGCATCCGTCAGGCGGAGACGCAGGGCTGTCTGCTGGGCCCGCAGGCGGCGCTGATGGTGCTGGGCGTGGCCGCCGTGGCAGGCTCGCGGCGCCGCCGGTAGCCGGCAGGCCCCCACCCCAAGGAGCGACGCGCGATGCGGCTGGGCCTGAAGGCAAGCAACCTCCTGGAGCGGGTGGCGGACTTCCTCAACCTGGCGCCCCAGCCCCTGGCGCACGCCTTCTTCGGGATGATGGCGTCGCGGACGCTGATGGCCGGGGCCCGGCTGGGCGTCTACGCGGCGCTGGCGGACGGCGCGGCGACGGCGGAGGCGTTGGCGGCGCGGCTCAAGACGAGCACGGAGGGCATGCGTGCGCTCCTGGAAGCGCTCATCGCCTGCGAGGTGGTGGAGCTGAGCCGGGGCCGCTTCCGGCTGGCGCCCCGGGCGCGGCGGTGGTTGGACCCGCGCTCGCCGCAGGCCATCACGGCGTTCCTGGAGTTCAACTACGCGCAGTGGGACTGGTGGGGGCAGCTGGAGAACGCGGTGAAGAGCGGGCAGTCGGTGGACATCCACCAGTTCGCTCCGGACGACCCGCGTTGGCGCGACTACATCCAGGCCATGTACCAGCTGGCGCGGCTGGCCTCGCCGGAGGTGGCGGCGGCCATTCCCCTGCCCCGGGGCGCGAGGCACCTGCTGGACCTGGGCGGCGCGCATGGCTGGTACGCGGCGGAGCTGTGCCGGATGCACCGGGGGCTGAAGGCCACGGTGGTGGACCTGGAGGGCAGCGTGCGCGTGGGGCGGGACATCATCGCCCAGGCGGGGCTGTCGCACCGGGTGACGCACAAGGAAGGGGACGTGCTGACCGCGGAGCTGGGCGGGCCGTATGACGGCGCGCTGCTGTTCCAGGTGATGCACCACCTGACGCCCGCGCAGAACGTGGCGCTCCTGCGGCGCGTGCGAGGGGCCATGGTGTCCCGGGGAACGCTGGCGGTGCTGGAGTACCTGCGCGAGGAGCGGGACACCGAGGGCACGTCCGCGCCGCTCATCGGGTTGCACTACTTCCTCACGTCCGGAGCGGCGTCCTACACGCCCGCGGAGGTCGAGGGCTTCCTGGATGACGCGGGTTTCAAGGTACAGAGCACGCGGCCCATCCGGCATCTGCCATTGCAGACGTTGATCATCGCGCAGCCGGACTGACGGTCCCGGCGCCGGCTTGTCAGACGGTGGAGGTAACTCCACACTCCAGGCATGGCCTATGGCGCGAAACCACTCGGGGGTCCGGCGACCCTCGCTGACATCGAGGCCCTGCCCGAGGGCGTGGTGGGCGAGATCATCGATGGGACGCTGTATACGCATGCGCGGCCCCGGGCCGGGCACATGGACCTGGTGGGTGCGCTGATTGATGGCCTGCGAGGCCCCTTCCAGCGCGGCCAGAACGGTCCAGGCGGTTGGTGGGTGCTGGCGGAGCCGGGCATCCAGGTGGAGGGAGCGCCGGAGTTCAATCCGGACCTCGCTGGGTGGCGGCGCGAGCGGATGCCCGTGCTGCCCGGTGGAAGGTGCAAGGTCGTCCCGGACTGGGCCTGCGAAATCCTGTCACCTTCCACTCGGGCCTACGACACGCGCATCAAGCGGCCGTTCTATGCGCACATCGGCATCCAGCATCTCTGGTTCATCGACCTGGAGGCACGCACGCTCACCGTGAGCGAGCTGCGCGACGGACGTTGGGTGGAGGTGGGCGTGTACGGAGAGGACGACATCATCCGCGCGGCACCGTTCGATGCCATCGAGCTGCGGCTCGGCGAGTGGTGGCCGGTGACCGATGCGTCTTGAGCGCCCGCCCGGCCCGCTTGTCAGACCGCGCTGCTAACTCCACACTTCGGGCATGGTCTATGGCGCGAAACCACTCGGGGGTCCGGCGACCCTCGCTGACATCGAGACCTTGCCCGAGGGCGTGGTGGGCGAGATCATCGACGGAACGTTGTACACGCATGCGCGGCCGCGTGCCGCGCACGGCCATTTCGAATACAGGCTCCACCGCGAGCTGGATGATTCATTCCAGCTGGGTGGCGAGGAGATGCCGAGCGGATGGTGGATCATGTCCGAGCCTGGCATCCGGGTAGGTGGCTCTCCGGAGTTCATCCCGGACCTCGCGGGCTGGCGGCGCGAGCGGGTGCCCCTGATGCCCCAGGGACAGTGGACGGATGTTCCCGACTGGGCGTGCGAAATCCTGTCACCGACCACGCGGGCCTACGACACGCGCATCAAGCGGCCGTTCTACGCACGCATCGGCATCAAGCACCTGTGGTTCGTGGATCTGGACGCGCGCACGCTCACCGTGAGCGAGCTGCGGGACGGGCTCTGGGTAGAGGTGGGCGTCTACGGCGAGTCCGATGACCTCATCCGAGCCCCGCCCTTCGAGGAGCGGGACCTGCGGCTGGGCTGGCTCTGGAAGTCCCTTCCGCCTCCGGGCTAACGCGGCTTCGGCCTGCGCGCGGCCCGCTCGCGCTCGAGTTGCAGCTCACGTTCGACGAACTCGCGGTGGAACTTCGCGAAGTTCACGGGCTCCATCAGACGCCGTCCCGGGTTCGGGCCCGCGTGTTCGAGGATGGCGTCGATCGCGGACAGCGCCTCCGGGAGGAACTCTTCCCGGAGCAACACGAGGGCCCGTCCCATGAGCGCGGTGGACACCAGGGCGCGCATCCTCGGGTCCGTGTCCTCGCCGGGCCGCTGCGCGAACGCCTTGAAGCGGCTCTGCATCCGCTCCAGCCAGTTGCAGCCCATGTCCTCCCGGTCCATGTCCAGGAGCACACGGGCCCGGTACAGCATCCCCCAACGCCACGCCCTCCCAGAGCTCCGGCCTGCGCGGACTCCAGAAGCGGCGCTCCACCTCGTCGAAGTGGACCAGCGCCTCGTGGAACATCCCCTTCTCCGCGATGGCCGCGCCCCGGTGCCCCAGCGCCCTCGCCACCTGCAGCTGGAGCGCCGGCACCTTCGACAGCGTGAAGCGCCGGTACACCTCGTCGCAGAGCGGAATCGCCTCTTCCACCTCGCCCGCGCGGATGCACGCGCGCGCCCGGTCCATCTTCTCCTTCGCGTCCACCTCCGGCGGCACCACGCCGTCAGCGTCCGGTATCGGCACGCCCGTCATTTCCCGGCGCCAGCGGCGGCACGTCCCGGCCCTCGCCGAAGCCGAGCGCCCAGAAGCGCGGCCGCACCTCCTCCTTCAGCAGGAGCCGCAACAGCAGGTACTTCGCTTCGTCCTGGCCGTCCCACGCCATGGGGAAGGTGCCGTAGTGCATCGCCACGGACGTGCCCGAGCGCAGCACGTGGTGCGCCTTCAGCGCGTCCTCCGGTCCCATATGCACGGGATGCAGGACGCGCGGCCGGAACGCGCCGATGGGCAACACCGACAGGCGCATGGGCCCGAAGCGCTCCGCGACGCGGTCGAAGTGCGGCCCCAGCCCCGTGTCACCCGCGAAGAGCACCGGGCCACCGGACGTCTCCCACACGTAGCCAGCCCACAGCGTCTCCTCCTGGTCCGTCAGCCCCCGGTTCGACCGGTGCTGCGCGGGCACCGCCCACACCTTCAACCCCGGGGGGCCGCTCTTCGCGGACTGCCACCAGTCCAGCTCCTCCACGTGCTGGAAGCCCTCGTCCATGAGCAGCTCGCGGTTGCCCAGGCCCACGAGGAAGAGCGGATGGTGCGCGGCCTCCAACTGTCGCAGCGTGGGCAGGTCCATGTGGTCGTAGTGGTTGTGGCTCACCACCACGACGTCGATGGGCGGAAGGTCCTCGAAGCGGATGCCCGGAGGCCTCACGCGCTTGGGGCCCACGAAGGACACGGGGCTCGCCCGCTCCGAATAGATGGGGTCCGTCAGCACGTTCACCCCGTCCGCCTGGAGCAGCACCGTGGCGTGGTTGATGAACGTCACGCGCAGCGCTCCCGGGCCCACGCGCTCCGGTGGCTTCGGGCCGGCGGGCTCCTCCGCGTAGTCGCGCCAGGGGCCGCGCCGCTCCTCCATCACGGCGGATATCAGCGTGAGCGGGGACAGCTTCGGCGCGTCGCCGATGTTCTGGAACGACTCGCCGTCGAAGTGGTCCGTCACCGGACCCCGGTGCACGGTGCCGGCGAAGCAGCCGGTGAACAGCGACAGGGCCAGCACGGGCCACAGCCGCGTCACTTGATGACGATGGTCCAGTCGCATTCGAAGGGCTCTCCGTCGAGTGTGGGCAGCGCGTAGCGCGAAGCCTGGATGCGGGTGAGTGCCTGCGCCAACAGGTCCGGGGGCAACGTCGCTTCCCGCACCTCGCATTGCTGGGGCACGCCGCCCTGCACCAACCGGCACGTCACGCGCACGTGGTGCTTGCGGCCTTCGCGCCAGTGCTCGAAGGCCTCCTGGAACACCGGGTCGTCCGGCGGGCCACCGCGCACGCGCCGGGGCTCCTTCACGTGCTGGGACAGCCAGGAGCAGGCGTCCTTCACCTGTCCGTCACAGGCCTTGCCCATCAGGGATACCGCGCGCAGCCGCTCCGGGCCTTGCGCGTTCGTGGCCAGCAGCGTGAGCGCCTGGTCGAAGCACTGCTTCGCCGTGCGCACCGTGCAGTCTTCCGTGGAGACGGGAGGCGTGCCCGCGGCGAAGGCTCCCAGGGGCGCGGGGCGCATCAGGTCCTCCGCCACGCGCGCGGGGTCGCTTCGTCGCTGCCCGCATGCGGACAGCAGCACCAGCGAGAGGAGGAGGGGACGCCAGGTCATGACGCCATCGTAGACGGCTCGCGCCCGGGAAGGGATGTCAGGGCGACTGGACGGTGGCCGGGGCCCACACCAGCCAGTGTTCCAGCGCACCCAGCATCTTGGACCAACCCTTCTCGGTGCTGTCCTTCCACCTCTCACCGTCCGGGCCCATCTCGTGGGTCAGGGTGAGGACGCAGTCCTCCCCATCGGGAACGATGTCCACCGTCACCCGGTCGTAGTCCGGCGAGTACTTCGGCACCGCGAAGGTGAACACCAGCCGGCGCGGCCGGTCGACCTCCAGGTACTCGCCCATGTGCTCCACCGCTTCGCCATCGCGCAGGTCCGTGAAGCAGAACCGGCCGCCCACCCGCGCATTGATTTCCGCGCGCACCAGCGGCCGCTCCGGCGCCGTGACGAAGAGCCAGCAGCGGGCCTTCACGGGATGGAGCCAGGCATTGAAGACGCGCTCTGCGGAGTCCTTGAAGCGGTGGGTGACGGTCAGCTTCACGGGGAGGGAGTCGCTCATCGGGTGCGTCCTTTCAGTTGAGGAGGGCGGAGGCGCGCGGCTTCGACTGCCCGGGCCAGGGTCCGTGTCCCAGCGCGCATGTCGTCCGGGCGCACGCCGCCGAAGCCAAAGATGAGGCCGGACTCGCGACGTCGGCCGAGGAAGTAGTCGGACAGGGCCGCGACCTCCACGCCCAGGCGCGCGGCCTCGTCGCGGACGCGCAGGTCGGACAGCGGCGCGGCAAGGGACGCGCACACCTGCATGCCGGTGTCACAGGGACGGGGCATGAGGACGCCCGAGCAGTCGGCGTGCAGGGCTTCGAGCAGGGCTTCACCGCGCTCGCGGTAGGCCGCGCGCATGCGGCGCAGGTGACGGGCGAAGTGGCCCTCCGCGAGGAACACGGCGAGCGCGGCCTGCTCCAGAGTGGAGGCGGGGGCGGACGCGGCGGCGCGCGCGACGGAGAAGACGTCCACGAGCGAGGGCGGCACGACGAGGAAGCCCAGGCGCAGGCCGGGGAACATCGATTTGCTGAACGTGCCCACGTAGACCACGCAGCCGGCGTCATCGAGGCCCTGGAGCGCGGTGAAGGGACGGCCGCGGTGACGGAACTCGCTGTCGTAGTCGTCCTCGATGATCAGCGAGCGGGTGCGTTCGGCCCACTGGAGCAGCGCCATCCGCCGCGCCAGGCTCAGCGTGACGCCCAATGGGTATTGGTGCGAAGGCGCCACCAGCGCGACCCGAGCCCGAGGTGCGCGAGCCAGGCCCGCGCCCACGTCGAGTCCGTCCCCATCCACGGGGATGGGCACCGGACGTCCTCCAGCGGCGAGCACGGCGCGACGGGCACCGGGATAGCCAGGGTCCTCCACCCAGACGGAGTCCCCCGGGTTCAGCGCGAGCCGGAGGACCTCATCGAAGGCCTGCTGGGTGCCCGCCGTGATGAAGACCTGCTCCGAGGAGCAGCGCACGCCCCGCGACACGGACACGTGGGTGGCGATGGCTTCGCGCAGCGGCGCCTGGCCCGAGGGGTCACCCCCGTCCAGCAACCCCGTGCTCGCGCGAACATGAACGCGAGACACCGTGCGTGCCCAGAGCGCGGTGGGGAACAGGTCCAACGCGGGCACACCGGGCCGGAAAGCGCGAGGCGCGGCCCCCAGGCGCGGAGCACCCACAGGCGTGGACTTCAGCGCCCGTGCGGAGGCAGCAAGCCGAGGCCCCCTCCCAGAGATTGAGACACGTGCGGCAGCAGGGAGCCCGGGTTCACGGCTCCGGTCTCCGGAGAGGATGGGCAGCTCGGGTGCGACGCGCGTACAGGAGCCCGCCTGGGCCACGAGGTAGCCCTCCGCAGTGAGCGCGTCCATCGCCTGGAGGACGGTGCTGCGGGCCACATCCAGCTCGGTGGCGAGCTGACGGGAAGAGGGAAGCCGCAGCCCGGGTGCCAGCGCCCCCGTGAGGATGCGCGCACGGATGCCCTCGAAGAGCTGCTCATGGAGCGGCGTGGGACTTCGCGAATCGAGCCGTAGAAGGAGCGATGACGCGACGCCGGTGGAGGTCTTCAACTGGTATGGCCGATTCTGTCGGAAGTGGTCTTCATGACCCTACCAGTTTCCTGGCAAGAAGCCCCGATGCCGTCCCCGTCTCCCTGCTGCTCGGTCCTCGAATTGCGCCAGTACACGCTGCATCCCGGTCAGCGGGATGTCCTCATCTCGCTCTTCGACCGGGCCTTCATCGAGTCGCAGGAAGCCACGGGCATGCACCTCGTCGGTCAGTTCCGTGACGAGGACCGTCCAGACCGGTTCGTGTGGCTTCGAGGCTTCCGCGACATGGCCTCACGGCGCGAGGCCCTGAGCGCGTTCTACGGCGGCCCGGTGTGGAAGGAGCACCGCAACGCCGCGAACGTGACCATGCAGGACTCCGACAATGTCCTCCTCCTGCGGCCGGTGCGGCCAGACACGGGCCTCAAGCATCCAGGCACGCCCCGACCGCCACCGGGCGCGGACGCACGTCCGGACTCCCGGGTGGAGGTGACGCTCTGCTACTTGAAGGCTCCCGCCGATGAAGCATTCCTGACCTGCTTCGAACAGCACGTGCGCCCGGTGCTCACGGAGCTGGGCGCCACGCCGAAAGCCCTGTTCCAGACCGAGCCCGCGGAGAACACCTTCCCTGCCCTGCCCGTGCGCACGGGCGAGCACGTCTTCGCCTGGCTCACCGTGTTCCCGGATGCGCGCCGCCGATCCGCGGCGAAGGGCTGGGCGGAGCCACTCCAACCGTGGCTGAGCGCGCCGCTCGAACACCTGACGTTATCCCCCACCGCGCGCTCCGAGCTGCGCTGAAAGGATCCGCTCCATGAAGCCTCTTCCTCCCTTGCCCACGGGCGACGTGCACGACTTCGACTTCCTCATGGGCGAATGGACGTGCGTGAACCGGAAGCTCAAACAACGGCTGACAGGCAGCGACGACTGGGACGTGTTCACGTCCCGGATGCGCTGCCAGCCCCACCTGGGCGGCCTGTCCAACGTCGAGGAGACCGTCTTCGAGCGGGGCTTCTCCGGCATGGCCCTGCGCCTGTTCGACGCACGGGAGCGCCGCTGGTCCATCCACTGGATCGACAGTCGCCACGCGGTGCTCCAGCCCCCCGTGCACGGAGGCTTCACTGGAGACCACGGCCGTTTCTATGGCGAGGACACCGAAGGAGGCCGACCGGTCCAGGTCGTGTTCCACTGGACCCGCCTGGGCAACGACCGGGCCCGGTGGGAACAGGCCTTCTCCTTCGACGGAGAGACCTGGGAGACCAACTGGGTGATGGAGTTCACCCGGACGACGGCCACCGGCTGAACACCACCGTGGCTGGACTTCCCACCAGGACGTCCGCTTGGATGCGCGTGCGTTCCATCCTGTCCCGGGGGTTTCCGTCTCATGCGCCGACTGATCGCCGCTGTTCCGCTGTTCGCCCTGGTCGGCTGCTCCTACGTGGGAATTGGTCCGCCTCCAACAAGAAGCCGGCTCTCGACCCAGCCCACAGGATCCGGCCCGGTGATCATCCGGGTGGGCAAGGTGGAACCTGAGCCCCTCGAAGCGCCCAAGGCGGAGGAGGAGTCCTCCACTGCCGAGACCTCCGACGCTCCCGGCGCGACGCAGTAGCGGCTCGCGGGATTGTGAACGGACCGACGCGGAATCGGTTCGACAGACCGTGGTGCCTCGGGAACCATCCGCGCTCCGCCGCCCGCCACCTGAAGGCGGGCCGTGCTCCGGAGCCACCCGATGAAGCCCCATGTCATCTGCCACATGATCTCGTCCATCGACGGGCGCATCGTCGTCAAGCACTGGCCCGACCCGGCGTCGATGCGCGGTGAATACGAGCGCACCGCCGACTCCTTCGACGCGGACGCCTGGATGTGCGGCCGCATCACCATGGAGGACTTCGCCGTGGAAGGGGACGTGTCCAAGCCCGCTCCCGCATCTCCCCTGCCCCGCACGGACTTCGTCGCTCGCAAGGACGCGGAGTCCCATGCCATCGCCCTGGATGCCCACGGCAAGCTGAACTGGGAGTCCGGCGCCATCGACGATGATCACCTCGTCGTCGTGCTCACGGAGTCCGTCCCCGACACGCACCTCGCCCACCTGCGCGAGCGCGGCGTCTCCTATGTCTTCGGCGGCAAGCAGGACATCGACTTCGCCCCCGTGCTGGAGAAGCTCGGAGACACCTTCGGCATCAAGACCGTGCTGCTGGAGGGCGGTGGCGGCATCAACGGCTCATTGCTCGCCGCGGGCCTCATCGACGAGGTGAGCCTCCTCGTGCACCCCACCGCCGACGGCCTGCCCGGCACGCCGACCCTCTTCGACCGGCCCCAGGGTTCCACCGGCGCGGGCGCCGCGCTGGAGCTCACCCACGTGGAGCGCCACGACTCCGGCATCGTGTGGCTCCGGTACCGCGTGCGGCGCTGAGCCTTCCCTGTTCCCTCTGTCCAGCGTGTGCGGCCCCCGACAGAGGCTCAGGGGGCGCGCAGCAGGGTGGCGGACTCGTAGAGGCTCTGCTGCTGGAAGACGCCCGCGGCGGACGTGTCCTTCTCCAGCTTGGACTGCACGCTCTTGGGCAGCTGCGCGTAGAGGTCCTGGCCCAGCAGGCCTTCAATCTGGTCCACCGGCACGCGCGACTGCTGGAGCAGCGGGAGGATGTCCTCCTTCTTGGACGGGCCCTCCTTCGCGTTCGGCACCATGTACGCGAACATCGACAGGTTGCCGTTGGGCAGCTCCAGGAGCACCGTCTTGAAGTTGTGCGTGGGGACCGCGATCTGCCGGTCGGCCTTCGAGCCCGTCGTCTGGAGGGACTCGGGCGGCAGCGGCTTGCCCTTGTCGTCCAGGTACAGGTTGCCCGTGACGATGTAGGCCTTGCCGCCAGTCTCCTTGATCATCTCGGACACACCGCGCTCCAGCGTGCGCCACACCTGCTGGTTGTGGTTGCCGTGCTGGGGCGCGATGTTGGTCATGTAGTGGCTCTCGTTCATCGCCGCCTGCGTGGGCGAGTCCTCGGCCGGCTTCATGTGCCCCCGGTCGAAACCGGTGTTGTTGTAGTCGGAGTCCACCACGCCACCCTGCTTCAGCTCCGGGTCGCGCACGAAGGTGCTGTTGAGCCGGCTGACGTCCGCGGGCGTCTCCTTCACGTCCGCCGCGGACAGCATGTAGCTCACGAACGTGGGCACGTTCTTGTCCGTGTCCATCAGCGTGCGCGAGTACTCCTTCACCAGGTTCAGGCCGGGCGTCGCGCCGCTCGAGCCCACGCCCTGGAGCGGATCCACCTCGCCGGCCACTTCCGCCACGCGGCTCTGGAAGGTGGCCATCTGCTGATCCGGCACCCACTGCGTGTTCGCGGCCGTGCCCGTGCCCTTGGCCTGGTTCGCCTTGGACGCGTTGATGTAGGCCGTCAGCTCGTCCGCGGAGAGCTCTCCGTCGCCGTTGCCGCCCAGGAGGTCCGCGCGCTTCGCCACGGACTGCTGCCAGGGGCTGTCGAAGCTGTCCACCTTCGCGGACTGCGCGCCCCCCTGAAGCTTCGCGTCGAGCGCCGCGCGCTGCTGCTGGATGGCCGTGGACGTGAGGAACTGCGCGTCCGTGGGCGCGGAGAGGTACGACTCCAGCTCCGCCGCGGACACCTGGCCATTCGAGGCCCGGCTTCCGTCAACGCCCTCGTCCGCCGCGTGCAGCAGGCGCCCCTGCCAGCTTTCGTCCGTCCAGCCGAACTTCTGCTGGAGGTCGGAGATGGCCACCTCCTTGGTGGCGGAGCGCTTCCAGCTCCCCCCCGTGGGCGCCACGACATTCGACGCGGGCGCGCTGACGGGAGCATCCGCCCCAGCGGGCACCGCGGTGTTCGCGGGCGCGGCGGTGGGGACAGCCGCGTTCGCGGGCGTGGGGCGCGGGGTGGAGACTCCCGTCGGGATTCGCAGCGACATGCGGTGAACGTCCTCGGGGCCGGCGGGGGTGACGATCGGGGAGGGCCCCTGTTCTTCATCGTCGGAGTGACGCGGCACCCGGTTGCGTCACTCCGCCCTTTTTCTCAGCAGGCAGGGCGTTTTTCGGTCCGGCTGGACCCGGCTGTCACTTAATGCCGGACTTCGAGGGGGGCGGAGGGCGGTGTCCGTCGGGCCGGGCGTGCTGGACGGCGTGGACGATGCGGGCTTCGGCCTGGAGTTTTTCGACGACGGCGGCAGGCAGCCGGGCGCGCTCGGCGGCGACGGCGAGGGTGATCAGGAAGGCCTCGCTGACGGGCCCCTGCGTGGAGGCGTTGCGCTCGGCGGGGGTGAAGGCGTGGGCGTCCACCACGGTGCCGGAGGCGGTGCGCACCTTCAGCGGGCGCTCCTCGGTGGCCAGGGCGAGCGCGGTCTCCAGGCGGGCGAGGACGGGCCAGGACTCGGTGGCGACGGTGCGCAGGCGCCCGGACAGCCGGTGTCCGGGGGCATCCACCAAGCGTGCGACCCGGCCGGCCCAGTTGGGCACGTGCACGTCGTAGACGACGTCCACGTCCAGGGCCTCGGCGAGCTCGCCCTCGGGGAAGTCGGGCACGGGGGGCAGGCCGTGCAGATGCCGGCTCGCCGCGGCCGGAGCCAGGTCGAGGGAGAACGCGAACCAGGGACGCGAAGCCACGGGGCCAGGTGCCATGGGGACGAGTGTCCCCGGCGCGCGGCGGTGGAACAAGGGCCAGGCCGTGCGGATCCGTGTCCGGGTGCTGGGGGGTCCGGGCTTTCCGGGTCAGCTCACCACGGCGGCGAGGATGCGCTCGAAGAGCCAGGGGGCTCGGCTCAGCAGGCGCACCACGGGCCCCCGCAGGCGCGGGCGGCGCGCGAGCATCAACAGGCCGTGCGTGGTCCAGGCGTACTTTCGGAACACCTGCTGGAAGGTGTGCTCGTAGGGCAGCAACGTGTCGCGGCCCGCGCCCTTCGCCAGTGCGTCCGGGAGCAGCGCGCCCAGGGACTCCGCGCAGGCGAAGGCGAGCGTGAGTCCTTCGCCTGTCAGCGCGTCCACGTAGCCGGCGGCATCACCGACGAGGGCGAAGCGATCCGCGATGCGCGTGCGAGCCACGCGGGCCAGGGGTCCGGCACCGCGTGGCTGGGAGTCCGGCTCCGCGCCGGTGAGCTTCTCCGCCAAGCGAGGGAAGCGCTCCAGCATCGAGTCGAAACCCACGCGGCCCGGCACCGTGCCGTCCTCCCAGAGGAACGCGATGCCCACGCGCTCCGCTCCCGCGGGCGTCACGTACGCCTCGACGCCGGAGGCGAAGTGCACCTCCACGTAGGGTGTCCACGGCACGCGCCGGAAGTGGCGCCGCAGTCCGTAGCGCCGGGGCACGTCCTGCTCCACGTCCAGGTCCTCGGCCTTGCGCAGCGGTGAGTTCAAGCCGTCCGCCGCGACCAGGAAGCGCGCGGACACGCGGCCCACGGGCGTCTCCAGCGTCACCCCGTCCGGCGTGCGCACGTGCGACACGACATGCGTGTGCTCGCGCAGGTCGACGCCCACCTCGCGCGCACGGGTCGCCAGCGCATGGGACAGGGCCAGCCTGCGGACTCCCAGTCCTCCAGGCGCGGGCAGCTTTCCCTCCGCCGTGCTGCCGTCCTCCTGCACGTAGCGGATGCCCACGAAGGGCGAGCTGTCGCTCCGGTCCAGATGCGCGAGCGCTCCCAACCGCTCCAGCGCCGCGAGGCCGGAGGGCATCAGGCCTTCACCGCACGCCTTGTCCACGGGCGTGGACGCGCGCTCCAGCACCACCGTGTCCAGCCCGCGCCGTGCCGCCGTGATGGCCACCGCGAGACCGGCCGGGCCTCCGCCCACCACGACCACGTCGTGCTGCTTCACGTGCTTGGACCTCGTTGGGTCGCAGGGTGTGGCAAGCCAGAACAAGTCCCGCGCGGCATCAGAGGATGCCGTGCCTCGCGCACCACAGGAGCTACGCGGAGCACCTCAACGCGCCCTGCCCCGCTCCGAGCGTTCCGCACCCCACGCACCGAGGCGGTCACGCGAGCACCGCAACGCTCACGAGTCGTGCTCCGCGCGCACCATCGCCAGAGCGCTCTTCGCCATCTCCACCGCGAGCCCCACCGCGCCCACCTTCTTCGGCGCCGTCAGCTCTCCGGCCAGATAGCGCCGCAGCGCCTCGCTCCTGCGCAGCTTGCCGCTGGACGTGCGCGGCAGCGTCCCCGGCTCCAACAGACGCACCGTGTGTGGCTGCACGCCCGTCGCCTCCACCACCGCCGCTCGGATGTCCGCCTCCACCGACGCCACGTCCGCGCCCCGCTCCGCGCGCTCGGCCAGGATGAGCAACGCTTCGTCCTCGCCGCCCTCGGGCGTGAAGCCCAGCGCCACCGCGCAGCCCGTGCGCACGCCGTCCACCTTGAGCAGTGGATCCTCGAAGGCCTGCGGCGCGTGGTTCGCGCCCCGGATGATCACCAGGTCCTTCGCGCGGCCCGTCAGGTACAGCTCCCCGTCCACGCAGAAGCCCAGGTCTCCTGTGTCCAGCCAGCCCTCCCCCACCATCGCCCGCGCCGTCGCCTCCGCGTCCTCGAAGTAGCCGCGCATCACTGACGGCCCCTTCGTGAACACGCGACCCACCTGGCGCTCCGGCAACACCGTGCCATCCTCGCCGCGCACCTCCACCTCGAAGCCCGCCACCGGCGCGCCCACGCTCACCAACGTGCGCGCCCCGTCACGCGCCTGCCCTTCGCGCGCCAGC
Organism: Corallococcus sp. AB032C; assembly: GCF_003668935.1. Classification (NCBI taxonomy): domain Bacteria; kingdom Pseudomonadati; phylum Myxococcota; class Myxococcia; order Myxococcales; family Myxococcaceae; genus Corallococcus; species Corallococcus sp. AB032C. The sequence goes on from NZ_RAWP01000028.1 coordinate 23,564, forward strand.
ACGTCCGAATCCACGCCCAGCTCGCGCGGCCCCCGGCCCGCAGGTGGGAACGTCACCGCCAGCGACGCCTCCGACAAGCCATACACCGGCCGCAGCGCCCGCGCGGAGAAGCCCCACTTCTCGAACCGCTCCCCGAAGCGGCGCAGCGTGTCCGCGGACACCGGCTCCGCGCCGTTGAGCGCGTGCAGCCACCCGGACAGGTCCACTCCCTGCAGGTCCGCGTCCTTCACCCGCTTCAAACACAATCCATAGGCGAAGTTCGGCGCGGGCGACACGAAGCCCCGATGCCTCGACAGCGCGCGCAGCCACAGCGCCGGCTTCACCAGGAACGTCTCCGGCGGTATCAGCACCAGGCTGCCCGGGTAGTACAGCGCCGCGAGCACACAGCCGATGAGCCCCATGTCGTGGTACAGCGGCAACCAGCTCACGCCCACCGGCGTCACGCCCGGAGCCACCGGCATCGCCGCCTCCAGCGCCGCCACCTGCGCCACCAGCGCTGCGTGCGTCAGCGCCACGGGCTTCGGCTCCACCGTCGAGCCAGAAGAGAACTGGATGAGCCCCAGCGCGTCGGGCCCCACCTCCACCTCCAGGTCCTCGTCGCCGTGCATCACCGCGTCCACCGTGTGACAGCCCAGCTTCGGCCGAGCCAGCGCCATGCTCGGGCCCAATAGCAGCCGCACGCGCGTGTCCGTCAGCACCACCACCGCGCCCGTCAGCTGGAGCATGCGCGCCGTCGAGCGGTGGTACTCGTCCAGCCGCCCCAGCCGCACTGGCGGATACAGCGGCACCGGCACCGCGCCCGCCAGCAGCGCGCCGAAGTACGCATCCATGAACGCGGGCGACGTGGGCAACAGCAACGCCACCCGGTCTCCCGGACGCACGCCCAGCCGCGCCAGCCCCGCCGCCGCGCGCTTCGCCCGCCGGTAGACCTGGGCCCACGGCAGGGACGTCTCGTGCTCGGCGGCGTCCACGAACACCAGCCCCAGCGACGTGTGCGACGTCGCCTTCAGCATCGCGTTCACCGTGGCGTGCTTCAGCGCCGGCAGGGGCGGCCCCTTCACGGGTGCGCTCCCACGTCCGGCTTCGCGGCCTCGACCCGCGCCGCCACCAGCCGCGCCAGGTCCTCCACCGTCCGCACGCCCTGCGCGTCCTCCTCCGACAGCAGCACCCGGAAGCGGTTCTCCAGGCCCACCGCCAGCACCGTCAGCCCCAGGCTGTCCAGGTGCAGGTCCCGCAAGAGGTCGTGCGCGGGCTCCACCGCGCCCTCGAACTCCAGCTCCTCCCGGGCGATGCGGCGGATCTCCGCCACCGCCTCCATCATGATGTCAGCCACGGCGAACCTCCGGAATGAAGCGGGGACGGTCGGCGAAGGCCTCGGAGTACACCGCCCCGAGCGCCGCCTCCTCCGCGCGAATGCGCACGTAGAGCAGCGCCGCGTTGCCCACCGTGAACACGACCGCCGTCACCCACGCCCCGTGGATGAGCGGCACGCAGAACAGCTCCAACACCACCGCCACGTAGTTCGGATGACGCAGGAACCGGTACGGCCCGCCCGTCACCGGCGCCAGCCCCGGCACCACGATGATGCGCGAGTTCCACCGGTCGCCCAGCGTCCCGATGGCCCAGTACCGCAGCCCCTGCGCCACCGCCGCGCCCGCCAGCGCCGCCCAGCTCCACACGCCCCAGAAGGGACGCTGGAGTCCAAACACCTCCGCGACGCACGCGACGAGGAACAGCGTGTGGAACACGACCATGAACCGGTAGTGCCCCTGCCCCGTCTCCACCCCGCCCCGCTCGAAGGCCCGCGCCGCGTTGCGCTTGGAGAGCACCAACTCCAACAGCCGCTCCGCGACGAGCAGCACCATGAAGCCCGCGAACAACGCCTGCGTTCCGGTCACCATCGCACCAGCACCATCTCCGCGCAGAAGCCCGGACCCATGGCCATCACCACGCCCCAGTCGCCCGGCACCGCGTCCGCTTCTTCCAGCGTCTCACCCAGCACGAAGAGCACCGACGCGCTGGAGAGGTTTCCCACCTGCCGGAGCGACTTCCACGAACGCTCCAGCGCGCCGGGCTCCAGCTCCAGCGCGGACTCGAAGCCCTCCAGCACCTTGGGGCCGCCGGTGTGCGCCACCCAGTGCTTCACGTCCTTGCGGGTCAGCCCGTGCTCCGCCAGGAAGCCATCCACGTTGCCCCGGATGTGCTCATTCACCAGCTGTGGGACCTTCGCGGAAAGCACCACCTTGAAGCCCGTGTCCACCACGTCCCAGCCCATCACCCGCTCGGTGTCCGGGTAGAACACCGACCGCGACCCCACCACGCGCGGGCCCTTGGCCTCGGCCTCCGCGCCCCGCAGCACCACGCACGCCGCGCCGTCCCCGAAGAGGCCGGAGGCGATGATGTTGGGGATGGACAGGTCCTCGCGCTGGAGCGTGAGCGAGCACAGCTCCGTGGCGATGAGCAGCGCCGTCTGCTTCGGGAACGCGCGCAGGTAGTCAGACGCTCGCGCCAGGCCCGCCGCGCCCGCCACGCAGCCCAGGCCGAAGATGGGCGTGCGCTTCACGTCCTCGCGCAGGCCCATCCGGTTGACCAGCCGCGCGTCCACGCTGGGCGTGGCGATGCCCGTCACCGTGACGAAGAAGACGTGGTCCACGTCCTTCGGTGTGAGCCCCGCGCGCGACAGCGCCTCGCGCGCCACCTTCTCCGACAGCTCCGTGGCCACGCGGATCCACGCGTCGTTGCGCTGCTGGAACGTCGCGAGCGCCGGGTACTCCTCCAGCGGCAGCGCCAGGTGCCGGCCGCCCACCTGCACGTTGCGGTGCAGGTCCTCCAGCCGCTCCAGGTTGAAGTGCTTCGTCGCCCACAGGTCGCGCAGCGCCGCGATGAGCTGCTCCTGGCTGGCGTAGTGCGGTGGAAGCGCGCGTCCCACCGCGCTCAACGAAGGGGATGGCGCGGAATCGTGACGGGTCATACTGGGCATGAAGTCCTGAGGGTCCCACCCGGGGAGTCGAGTCCCCAGGAATAATCAGCCGCAGGGCGGGATGCGATGGACTATCGCCAGAGCTGCCCGTCCCTGAACCCCACCGGCTGCCCGCACTGTTGCACACGCGACGCCCCACCGCCGGCTCCGCGACCGGAGGGTCCCTTTTTCGTCGCGCTCAGGCGATGGAGTCCACCACGCCCCCGTCGACCCGCAGCGCGGCGCCGGTGGTGGCGGAGGCCTGGGGTGACGCGACGTAGACAATCATGTTCGCCACCTCCTCCACGCTGGACGGGCGGCGGAGGATGGAGCTGGGCCGGTTCGCCTGGATGAAGTCCACGGCGAGGTCCTCGAAGGACCGGCCCGACTTCTCGTGCTCCTCGCGGAACATCGTGCGGACACCCTCGGAGAGGGTGGGCCCCGGCAGCACGGAGTTGACCGTGACGCCCGTCCCCGCCATGCGCTTGGCCAGGCCGCGCGCGACGGACAGCTGCGCCGTCTTGGTGACGCCGTAGTGGATCATCTCCGTGGGGATGTTCAGCGCGGACTCGGACGAGACGAACACCACGCGGCCCCAGCCCTGCTTCTGCATCCCCGGCAGGTACGCGCGCGACAGCCGCACGCCGGACAGCACGTTCGCCTCGAAGAAGTGGCTCCAGTCCTCATCGGTCACGTCGAAGAAGTCCTTCGGTCCGAAGATGCCCAGGTTGTTGATGAGGATGTCGCAGTGGGGGTGCGCCGCGACGAGCGCCGTGGTGGCCTCCGCCGTGCTCAGGTCGCCCGCGAAGCCCTTCACCGTGGCGCCCGGGGCCGCCTCGCGCACCGCCGCGATGGCCCGGTCCACCGCCGCCTGCGTGCGGCCGTTGACGATGACCGTGGCGCCCGCCGCCGCCAGCCCCTTCGCCGTGGCCAGGCCGATTCCGGCCGTGGAGCCGGTGACGAGGGCAGTCCTTCCAGTGAGTTCGATGCGCATGGGGTGTCCCGGGAAAAGAGGAGTACGACTGAAGGCTCCTGGGTATGCGGTCCGCGAGCCTCCGAAACAATGGCCACGCCGCGCAAACCAGCATTCGATAGTTTCGAACAATGGATCGCTTCGACGAGATGGAGCTGTTTCTCGACATCGCCCGGCGGGGCAGCTTGTCCGCCGTCGCGCGCGCCCGGGGCGTGGCGCCTTCCACGGTGACGCTGGGACTCCAGCGGCTGGAGGCACGGCTGGGGGTGCGGCTGCTCGCCCGGTCCACGCGGCGGCTGTCGCTGACACCCGAGGGCGAGGGCTACCGCGCGGACTGTCAGCGCATCCTGACCGACCTGGCGGAGAGCGAGGCGGGCGTGGGCGGGCGCGAGGGTCCCCTCACCGGCCTCCTGCGCGTCACCGCCACCAACGACTTCGGCCGCGCGCGGGTGGCCCCGCTGGTGGACGCGTTCCTCCGGCTTCACCCGGGGGTGCGCGTGGAGCTGGTGCTGAGTGACGGGGTGCTGGACCTCATCGAGGAGGGCATCGACGTGGCGCTGCGCTTCGGGCCGCTGGCGGATTCGCGGCTGACGGCGCGGCGCATCGTCTCCGGCCGGCGCGTGGTGTGCGCGGCGCCCGCGTACTGGGCCCGCAACCCGCCGCCTCGCAAGCCCGCGGACCTGACGCGCCACAACTGCCTGGTGCTCGCGCGTCCGGGCGCGCCGCAGACGAGCTGGGCGTTCCGCGATGAGGACGGCCGCGTCTTCCACGTGCGCGTGTCCGGGGACCGGACCGCCAACGACGGCGGCGTGCTGAAGGACTGGGCCCTGGCGGGCGCGGGCGTCGTCCTCAAGTCCACCTGGGACGTGGAGGCCCTGCTCGCCTCCGGCCACCTGGTGTCCGCGCTGGACCGCTTCACGCTGCCGGACATCGACCTGCACGCGGTCCACACCGCCGGGCGCGAACCGGGCCGCCGGCTCGCGGCCTTCCTCGCGTTCCTGGACGAGCACCTCCACCTGCCCCCGGGGTCCGTGGGCGCGAGACGCCGCCGCGCGGGCCGGAAATCCTCTTCACTCGGAGTATGATGCGCGTTTCACCTTTCAGGGAAGACACACCATGGCCGAGGAAGCCACCGTCCGGTTGTTGAAGCAGCAGTCCACGAGCAGCGCCTACGTCCACGTGGTGACGCCACCGAAGCCGCCCGCGGAGCTGACGGCCGCCCTGAGCAACGCGAACGTCGGCGCGGTCTGCGCGCTGCTCGCGGGAGGGGCGCACAGCACGGTCGTCACCGACAACGCGCTGGACCAGGAGGCGGATGGCAATCGCAGCCCCGCCCAGCGCAACCCCGCGGGGCTCCGGCAGAAGGACAGCCAGCAGAGGACCGTCGCGAATCACATCTCCAAGTGGGGCGCGAAGGTCGGCACCGAGTGGCGCCTGTTCAAACAACCGAAGATCGAAGCGTTCGTGGTCAGCCTCTTCCAGGCGGTGAAGGCTGGGGCGGAGAACGGGAATCATCTCTGGACGAAGTGCGCCGTCACCTTCAGCCGCGCGGACCTCTTCCACTGCCACCTGGTCTACGACGTCTCCGGAACCCAGCCGGACATCCTGTTCCTCTTCCACCTGAAGGAATACCCAAGCAACATCGAAGCGGACAAGAGCCACGACGCGCACCTCATCGAACCGGACATCGCTGAGTTCACGTCCCACGAAGACGCGGGCTACCCGCGGCGCAATGCCGTCTACTCCTTGCGGATGAACCGGCTGTGGATCATCAATTACATCCGCCGCTATGACGAGGACCTGTGCGTTGCGGTCTACAAGGAGGAGCATCCCTACCTCCCGCTGCTGACGAGGGTTTCGCGGGACGCGAACATGCTGAGCAACATCTACGGCAATCCCCTGGCCGTGGGCGGAGACCAGCTGGGGGACGAGTTCGGGACCATCAATTACTTCCCCCGGGAGCTCGCCCACCCCATCTTCGCGGTGCGCGGGCACTGAGCCCGGGCGGCGATGCCCTGACAGGCCGCGCTCCGTCCGCTCCTGAATCGCCCCTGGCCCTTCTGTCCTGCCAGCAACGACAGACAGCGCTTCCGACCAGCGTCGTTTTCCCTGACAGGCCGGTAGCATCCGGGCCGTTCGCGCGCTGGGGGGATTCGATGAAGATGGTCTGTGTTGGCGGAGGCCCTGCCGGGCTCTATTTCTCGATCCTGGCGAAGCTGTCCAACCCGAAGCACGACGTCACCGTCGTCGAGCGCAACCCACCGGGCATGACGTATGGCTGGGGCGTCGTGTTCTGGGATGACCTGCTGGACGACCTCTTCCGCAACGACCCGGTGAGCGCGCAGAGAATTGCCCAGGCCGCGGCGCGCTGGGACACGCAGGAGGTGCACCTGCGAGGCCGGTACGCGACGCACATTGGCGGTTATGGCTTCGCGCTGGGACGGGACCGGCTGCTGGACATCCTCATCCGCCGGGCGAGGGGGCTGGGCGTGGACGTCCGTTTCGAGCACGACGTCACGGACCTCTCCGCGTTCATGGACGCGGACCTCGTCGTCGCCTGTGACGGCGTCAACAGCCGGCTGCGCCAGCGCCACGCCCATCACTTCCAGACGCACGTGGAGGAGGGACGCAACAAGTACATCTGGCTGGGCACCGACAAGGTGTTCGACGCCTTCACCTTCGCCTTCGAGGAGACGCCCGCCGGCTGGCTCTGGTTCCACGGCTACCGCTTCAACAGCGAGACCAGCACCTGCATCGTGGAGTGCCAGGAGTCGACCTGGAAGGCGTTGGGCTTCGACGCGCTGGGACCGGATGAGACGCTCCGGAAGCTGGAGGGCATCTTCCAGAGCCGGCTCCAGGGCAAGTCGCTGTTCAACCAGCTGAAGGGCATGGGCCGGGCGCCGTGGCTCAACTTCAAGCGCATCACCAACGAGCGCTGGTACCACGACAACGTGGTGCTCATGGGGGACGCCGCGCACACCACGCACTTCTCCATCGGCTCCGGGACGAAGCTGGCCATGCAGGACGCCATCGGGCTGGCGCGGCAGCTGCGAACGCAGCCGGACGTGCCCACCGCGCTGGAGGCGTATGACGGGGAGCGGCGCGCCTCCCTGCTGGCCATCCAGCTGGCGGCGCGCAGCAGCTCCGAGTGGTTCGAGAGCGTCCCCAGCTACGTGGACCAGGACGCGACCCAGTTCGCCCATTCGCTGCTGAACCGCCGGGGCAGCTCCGTGTGGAGCTACCTGCTGCTCATGGCCAGCCAGCAGCCCTCGCTGAGGGGGGTGCTGCGCACGCTCCACTCCTCCAAGCAGTGGGTCCGCGAGCAGCGTCGGGGTCGCGGCGCGGTGGCGCTGGGGGCTCCGCCGCCGGGTTAGGGAGACGTCGCGGCGTCCGGCGGGGGCGGAGGAGGGGCTTCCGCATCAGCGACCAGGGACGCCTTCACCCAGGCCACGGAGCCGTCCGGCCTGCGCACCAGGGCGTGGCCCACGCCGTCGCTCGCGTCACGCATGAGGACGATGGAGTCCCCTGGCCGCGCCAGACCCACCGCCTTCTCCAGGCAGTTGGCGCTGCCGTCTCCCAACCGCTCCGTGTGCAAGTTGCTCGCGGGCGCGGGCGTGGAGTCGAACGTGGACGTCGACCCGAACGGCTGCACACGGGGGCGCGGGCTGGGGCGCCGGTTGCCCCCTTCCAGCCGGAGCGGACTGGGGCTCGGGGCGAGGAGGGACGGCCATGGGCAGGAAGCGCGAGAACTGAATCATTGGAAGCGGCCTCGGGATGAAAACGTCGTTTCCCCAAGTCACGCGGAGCCGCACCCGAATTGAATTAAGCCGAGCTAAACGTACATCCCCGGCCCGCCGCCCCTGTCGCGCGGCGGGCCGGATGGACCGGGCTACGGAACGACGTACAGGTCGCCGTTCGTCTGGGTGATGGCCCCACCCACGACGTTGTAGACGTCGAAGAGGTCGGCGCTCTTGAAGCTCGCGCCCGCGGCCACCGGGGCCAGGAGGGGCGACGTCGTCAGCTGCGACTGCGTGGTGCTGACGAAGGTGTTTCCAGCGACCGTGACCAGGTTGTCCGCGGGCAGCGTGCCACTGTTCACGCTGGTGTCAGGCCGCAGCCACATGCCAGCGAGCAGCTGGTTGAAGGCGGCCGAGTTGTGGAGCGGCGTGCTGGTGATGTTGACGCTGAGCGAGGTGTCACCGGCGTTGGCCGCGCTGCTGACCGTGCCCGCGATGGAGACGAACGGGGTGTAGCCGCCCGTGGCGTAGTGCGTCTGGTTGTTGTTGTTGATGATCAACTGGCCGTACGCCACGCCGCTGTGCTTGAGGAACACCGTGCCCGCGCCACCGTCGGTGTACGTGGCGTTGATGCCCGTGCCGCCACGCGCCTGGAGCTGCGCGCTGGTCGAGGGGTACGGATAGCCAATGGCCCCCACGAAGCTGGAAGCATCCCCCGTGCTCACCATCGCGATGCGCCCGCCACCGCCCGCGCGCGTGGAGCCGACCGAGGTGGAGTTGTAGGCATTCGCTCCGTTGGCGGTGAGGGTGCCGTTCCAACCCGTGGTGTCGAAGCCACCGCAGCGCAGGGAGATGGAGCCACCCGCCGCGCCGTACTGGGCGCCCGTGGTCACCGCGCCCGCCTTGATGAGGGAGGTCCCGCCCAGCGTGCAGACGCCAGTGGCATTGAGCCGGAAGACACCACCGCCAGGACTCCGGAAGCCCAGGTACGACGGCGAGGCACCGACCGTCGTCCCCGCTCCGCCCGGATACCGGGGGTCTCGGTAGTCGTCGTAGACCATGCCGCGAACCGCGCCGGCCGTGTAGCCACCACCGACACCACCATGCCCCGCGCCGTAACCACCCGACGATCCAGTCGCGGATGAGGGCCCCGTCGCGCCAAAGCCCCACAGGGTCTGCGGCGCGCCCTGGGCATCCATCGCCGCCGGGTAGCCCAGGCCCGCGACGTCGACCGCGCCGCCCGTGAGGCTGAAGGTCTCCGCGAGCGTCATCTGGAGGCTGGACACCTGCGCGGCGGCCGGCGACGTCTTGAACAGCGGCAGGTAGTGCTTGAGGGTGCCCGCGCTCTGCGCGTAGCGCGCCGCCTGGAGCGAGTTGGTGACCAGCGTGCCGCCGCTCAAGGTCACGTCACCGGACGCGATGATGGCGGGCACGGTCACCGAGCCCGCGGACACCGTCACGTTGTCCGCGACAAGCGTCCCGCCTCCAAGGGGCGGCATGGCCTGCGTGGACTGCACGACGTTCACCGCGCCGGCCGCGTACTCGATGCGGCCCGTCCTGCCGCTTGTCGTGTCGAAGAGCACCAGTCCATACACGGTCATCGTGGGCGCGCCGGAGTTCGTCGTGTTGCCGGACACGACGTGGATGTCGCCGTTGGTCTCCAGGATGGCGTTGCCGAGCACGTCCAGGTGGTCCAGCACATCCACGCTGCGGAAGAACGCGCCGGACGCGACGCCGGCGGGCACGGCGCTCGTCGTCAGGGTGCCCACTGCGTTGGTGGTGACGCTCACCAGGTTGGACGGTTCCAGCAGCGCACCGCCCGCGGCGGTGATGTCCGGCCGCAGCCAGCCGCCCGCGAACACGCCGTTGTAGATGGCAGAGGACGACGGGGTCGTGACCTGGGTGAGCGCGGGGTTGAAGTTCAGCGGCGCACCCGCGTTCTCGTAGTAGGTCGCGTTGAACATGGTGCTGGCGACGGAGACGGGGATGGAGGTAGCGCCCGCGGTGACGTTCGCCGTGACGGTGCCGGCCAGCGCGGGGAGCCGGGTGGTGCCCTCGTTCTGGTAATGCGCGGGCGAGTTGTTCGCGATGATGAGGTCGCCGTAGGTCAGCCCGCTGTGCTTCAGGAAGATGGTGCCCGCGCCACCGGCGCCCACCACGTAGCTGGAGTTGGCCGGAGCGCCGCCGAAAGCGTGGACCCGGGCAGTGAGGTTCACGGGCGGGTAGCTCACCGCGCCCGTCATCGTCGCGGCATCACCGGTGCTGACCAGGGCGATGCGGCCACCACCGCCCGCGCCCAGCGGGATGGAGGAGTTCCCCGCGCCCTGGCCGCCGTCCGCGATGAGGGTTCCCGTCCAGCCCGTGGAGACGATGGCACCACAGCGGAGGTTGATGGAGCCACCCGCCGCATTGAACGACGCCGACGCCGCGACAGTGGCCGAACCACCCAGCACGCAGGGCCCGGTGGACGTGATGCGCACCACGCCACCTCCGTGGGTGCCCGAGTACGTGTCATTGGTGGCGCCGGGGAACTTCGGGTCGCGGTAGTCGCCGTAGGTCGTCCCCGCGTTGCCCGCCTGGTTGTTGTTCGCCTGCGAGATGTTCATGCGGTAGTTGCCGGAGCCCATGCCGCCGTGGCTGGCGCCGTACAACTTGCTGGTGCCCGCGAGCGATGCCGACGGCACGCCATTGGGGCTGAAGCTGACCAGGCCGTTGCCGCTGCAGGAGCCATTGGCGAAGCAGGTCATGCCGTAGCCCTTGTTGGTGGTGTTGATCGCACCACCCAGCAGGTTCCAGGAGCCCATGAGCACGTCCAGCTTGAACATGGCGGCGTTGGTGGCCTGGAGGTGCGTCACGGTGCCGCCCGTGATGAAGACGTCGCCGAAGGTCTGGCCCACCGTGCTGGCGTCGAACGTGACGGTGCCGCCGGTGATGTAGAGGTTCCGGCCGCCCGCGTTGCTGGAGGTGACGGTGACGGTGCCAGTGGTGATGGTGGTGCCCGCGCTGCCATTGAACAGCGCCGAGTCGAACGTGACGGAGGCCGTGTCCGGCAGCGTGGTCGTGCCGCTGCCGTCCGTGACGGTGGCGGAGAACGTGGTGGGCACGGTCAGCGGCGTGGCGCTGCGCGCGGTGACGACGTAGCTCCCCGCGCCGGAGTCCACCGCCGTGAGGCACGTCGCACCCGGCGTGTTCACGGTGCAGGCGGAGGTCCCCGTGCCGCCCAGCGTGACCGACCCATCACTGCTCAGGACTTCCACGTGAAGCCCCGTCCCCAGGGGCTCACCGTTCACGTCGCGCGGCGTGACGGTGAGGGTCACATAGGCCAGTCCGTCCGAGGGCGCGTTGGTTGCGGACGCAAGCAATTGAGGCTGCGGTGAAGTCAGACCCGCACGCGAGTTCGCGGGAGCCGGCCCACTTTCTTCCAGTGGTGGCGGGGAACAGCTGATCAACGCGGCGAACACAAGCGAACCTGCGAATGGCAGACGCATGAAATTCTCCCTTTGAATTGGAACAGCGGCCGGCTGGCAATACTTCAGCCCGGGCCGCTGGACGTCCGTATGCTTCAGCGGGGCTGCGCGATGGAAGGAATTACTGGAAACATTCTTCACGCAATCGAGTCTTTCTTGACCTGTCCGCGAGCCCTGGAGACATGGAGCGCACTCACCTGAGTCCCGTCCCATGTCGTTGATGCAAAGGATTAAGGTGCCGCCCCATGCGCGAGTCGTGGACGGGTGGGACGAAGCTCCTGGCGGCGGCGAGCCTCGCGGGCGCGGTGGGCTTCCTCTTCGCCATGGACGTGGGGCCGCGGGAGGCGCGGCTCGTCACCAAGGCGCTGCCCATGGTGTGCCTGCTCCTGTGGCTGTGGCCCGCGCGGGGGCGCTATGCGCGGTTCATCTTCGCCGGGCTGGCGCTGTCGCTGCTTGGCGATGTGCTGTTGGAGGTGAGCCCGGACCTGTTCCTGCCGGGCCTGGGCGCATTCCTGCTGGCCCACGTGGGCTACACCGCCGCGTTCGTCTCCGTGACGCGGCGCCTGGCCCTGCTTCGTGCCCTGCCCTTCTTGCTGCTGGCGGTGGGCGCCACCGTGGCGCTGTGGCCGGGGCTGGGCGGGATGGCGCCACCGGTAACAGCCTACGTCGCCGTCATCTGCACCATGGGCTGGCGCGCGGCGGCCATGATGAGCGCTCCGGAGCTTCCCCGGCACGAGCAATGGCTGGCACTCCTGGGCGCGCTGCTGTTCTCCGCCAGCGATGGGCTGCTCTCCATCCGGCTCTTCGTCACGCCCCTGCCAGGCCTGGGTTACGCCGTCATGCTGCTGTACTGGGCCGCACAGCTCTGCATCGCGGCCTCCGCGCGCGTGGAACACGCTCCGGTTCCGGTGCCTGCATCCATGCCGCGATGACCCCACCGGAGCCGGAGCGCCTCACGACGCTCCGCCTCCGGCAGTCACCTCGGAACTACTGCAGCACGCCGATGGTCTCCGCGCGGTCCACGGCCTCACCCTTGGTGGTGTAGCCGGAGTACCAGCCGGTCAGGTTGCTGCCGGACTGGTCATACTGCATATGGACGTGGGCACCCGTGGCGTTGCCCGTACCGCCCTCGTTGCCCACCTGGCAGCGGTTGCACGTACGGTCGAACGAGTCCGACGTCTTGATGAAGTGCCACAGGCGGAACGTCTTGCCGTTGGAAAAGGCGTGCTTCGCCTCGTTCTGCGTGCCGCTGCCCGTGCCGTTGCAATAGACGCCAGAGGTGCGGATGGTCACGTTCCAGGACAGGGACGCCACCACGCCCGTCTCCACGCCCCAGTAGTTGCAACGACCGCTGGAGATGTCCACCGCGCCGTGGAACGTGCCGCTGGAGTAGTTCGTCGTCGCCGTGACGGTGCCCGGGAAGGGCGACTTCACGGTGTACGAGTACGCAGCCGCGACCGAGGGAACCGCGAGGGCCAGGATGGCCGCGAAGGCCTTCTTCTTCATGTGACGCATCGGGGGTGTTCCTTTCGGGCCGGCGGGTCCGGCCCCATGAGGTGCCGCTCAACGGACCTGTTGCTGCCGCTGCTTCTCTCTCAAGAGCAGGCCCCACTCCTGAACGCCTGATTCCAGGGCGCGGATCCACGCGTCGATCTCCGGCGCCATGCCGGGGTCCACGCTCCGCAGCTTGCGCAGCTCCGGCACGGCGTCCGCGAAGCCCAGCTCCGCGATGCCCTGCACCAGCGCCTTGCGCACTCCCGTGTCCCGCTCGCCCCGGTACATGCCCACCAGCGCCTCGCGCGCGGGCGCCATCTGCGCCGCCGGCACGCTGCCCAGTGCGAGCGCCGCCGAGCGCCGCACGTCCGCGCTCTCGTGGCCCAGCATCCCGAGCAGCTTCTGCCCCGCCTCCGGCCCCATCTTGCGCGTGTCCAGGGACTCCAGGATCTTCGCCGTCACCTTCGGATCCGTGGACGCCGTCGCCGCGTTCACCGCCATGTCCGTGGCCGGGCCGTGATGGGCGGAATAGACGTGCTCGTTGTCCTCGATGAGGTTCTTCGCCGCCTCCATGCGGACCTCCGGCGAGCCGTCGCGCATGAGCCGCTCGTACATGTCCCCCGTCTTCTCCAGCGCGCCGGTGCGGCGCATGGCGCGGACGGTGGCGGCGCGGACGGACGGGTCACGGTCCTCCAGCGCGCGGCGGGCCACGGTCTGGATGGCGTCCTTCTCCGCCTCGCGCTCGCTGCGCGCCACCAGCGCCGCGGCCAGCTGCTCCACCATCACCGGGTCCGTCTCCCGCTCGAACGCCGCGTGCAGTTCGCCAGAGGGCAGCGACACGGCGGCCTCGCGCAGCACGGCCTGGAGGTAGTCGCGGTAGGCCTTGGAGCTGGAGCCCATCCCCTGGCGGAGCTGATCCATCAACCCACGGACCGAACAGCTCTCTCCCTGCAGCACGGGCTTCGCGGCGGAGGGCGTGGACTGCGCGGTGACGACCGGGGACGCGAGCATCAGCGTCAGGCCCCCGAGCGCGCGAAGACCTTGGAGGTAGCGGGGCATGCCGGGGGCTCCTAATTGTGGCGGTCCATGCAGCCGAAGGGGTTCTGGTCCGGCAGCTCGTTCCAGACGCGGATGAAGTCGACGTTGCCCTGGGCGTAGAGCGTCTCGAAGATGCCGTAGAGCGGCTGGAAGCGCGGATCCACGGTCGCCATGTTCGCCATCACCGGCAGGGCGTCCCGGCCCGCGACGCGCGCGGAGAAGCGGAACAGCGCCCAGCGCACGCACACCGACTGCTCGCGCTGGAAGGCGTCCGTGAACGTCTTCAGCACGTTCTCCTTGTCGGAGGACATGGCCAACACCTGCGCCGCCGCGTCTCGCCCGTCCTCGTTGCCCTCGCTGCGCAGGATGCGCTCGAAGCGGGCCGTGGCCTTCGCGTCCAGCACAGGTGAGTTGTGCAGCGGCGCCGTCTGCGCCAGGTGGCGGATCTGCTCGTCCGGCGCGTCCGTCGCGATGGTGATGAGCCGGTCGAGGTACGGCGACGCGTCGCCCAGGTTCTCCGACTCGCGAGCCATCACGCGGCCCAGCGTGCGCGTGGCGGCCCAGCCCGCCTCGGTGGACGCCGGGTCGCGTGCGAAGTCCGCCATCCGGTCCATCGCGTCCGGCGTCAGGTGCTTCTGCGTGTCGAGCGCGGAGAGCATGCCCGCGCGCCGCTCGATGGGCAGCCCCTTGTCCAACCCCGCCTCCAGCAGCCGCGCGGCGACCTGCGGCTTCTGCACCGCGTCCGACTCACGCAGCCCGGACAGCAGCACCTGGAACGCCGCGCCCTGCGCGTCCCGGGCCCAGTCCACCACCTGCCCCGCCTTCTTCGCGTCGTCGCCAATCAGCTCCGCGAGCTTCGACTTCAGGTAGTCGCGGACGAGCGGATCCTTCGACGCGAGCAGCGGCGCGGCCCAGTCGCGGAACGTCTCCAGCGTCACGCCGTCGTTGAAGCGCGCCAGCTCCGGGAAGCACGTCTGGTCCGAGAAGCGGCGCTCCGCGGCCTCCGCCTCCTCCACGCCAGCCGCCGCCGCTCCCCCGCCCCCACCCCCGCCGTGCGAGCTCCCGGACTGTGTGGCTTTGACGGGGGCCGCCATCGCCACCGGCGCCTGGGCGTCGTCACCGCCACGCCACACCAACCCCACGGCCGCCAACACGGCCACCAGGCCCGCACCCGCCCATCCCCAGGGGACGCCCCGTGCTCGCGAAGGACCGGATGCGGGCGTCTGGGTCGGAGTGGAAGGGACCATGGGAATCCAAATAACCATGGATTCCTTGTTTCAATCAAGGAAAACAGATTGATTGGATTTTTACTGGAAGCCGTCTTCTTTCACTCTGGTGATTCCAGATACTGACCGCTCGCGTCACAGGAACAGTCCCTGCGTTATGGAACGTGCCCTCGGCTGACGCACTTCGTGTCGCGGCGACGCAATGACTCTCCGCGCGCGTGTGCGAGTGGATGTCACATGGCGTTGAAACCTGCGCCCGTCTGCCTTCCTGCCCCCCAAGGTCAAAACAGACACGCCTCTGACGGAGGGGCGTGAAGTGTCCGCGATTCAGTGTCCGTGTATGATTTCGGCCCGTGGTGGCAGGGCCGGGGGGCTGTAGCCAGCGCATGGATGCACCGGGCGGAGGTGTCCGGGTCGCGCCATGGCTGTGAATGCGTCGCGGGAAAAGTGGCCGGACATGATGAAGAACGAAGCAGGTGCCGCGCGGCTGAGTCCCCCCGCGGTAGGCGTGACGGGTGTGTCCTCGGACCTCGCGGACCGGACGCAGGCCGCGGACGTGGAGTCGCTCTTTGGAGCCGCTCCCGCGCCCGTGGAGCCACCGGCGCGTTCCAACACGGGGTCCTCGTCCACGTGGGACGGGCCGTCGCGTCCGGGCACGGGTGACACCGGTGACACCGGCAACAACACCAGCCCCTCCATCCAGGGCCACGCGCTGCGCCCGGGCATGCGCCTGCAGCACTACGAGCTCATCCGCGAGCTGGGCTCCGGCGGCATGGGCACGGTGTTCCTGGCGCGCGACGTGCGGCTGGGACGCCGGGTGGCCATCAAGTTCCTGCACAGCGAGGACGCCGACATCACCCGGCGCTTCATCCTGGAGGCGCGGGCCACGGCGCGGTGCAGCCACGAGAACATCGTCATCATCTACGAGGTCGGCGAGTTCCCCGGCGGCCCGTTCATGGTGCTGGAGTACCTGCAGGGCAAGCCGCTGACGAAGGTGCTGGGCACCCAGCGCCTGCCGCCCGCGCGCGCGGTGGAGCTGATGGTGCCGGTGGTGCGGGCGCTGGAGTGCGCCCATGAGCAGGGCATCGTCCACCGCGACCTCAAGCCGGAGAACATCGTGGTGACGGACTCGGGCGCCATCAAGGTGCTCGACTTCGGCATCGCCAAGGTGCTCCAGGGCGACGAGCCCGTGGAGGCGCCCGCGGGCGGCCCCCAGGCCCAGCCGCGGCTGCACTCGGTGGAGGGCATGGGCGAGGACGTGTCCAACCTCACCCGCAAGGGCGCCATCATGGGCACCATGGCCTTCATGTCCCCGGAGCAGTGGGGCATCGGAGTCGCCGTGGACAACCGCACGGACATCTGGGCCGTGGGGTTGATGTTGTTCCGCATGCTCGCCGGCAAGCACCCATTGGATCCGCTGCGCGGTCCGCAGCTGATGGTCACGGGCATGCTGGATGAGCCCATGCCGCTGCTCAGGACCATGGCGCCGGACGTGCCGCAGGAGCTGGCGGCCGTCGTGGACCGCTGCCTGCTCAAGCGCAAGGAGGACCGCTACCCGGACGCGGCCTCGCTGCTGCGCGCGCTGGAGCCCTTCCTCCCCGGCCGCATGAGCCGCGAGCTGCGCGTGGACGAGAGCCCGTACGCGGGCCTCAGCTCCTTCCAGGAGGCGGACGCGGACCGCTTCTTCGGCCGCACCCGTGAAATCGCAGCGCTGGTGAACCGCATCAACGACCGGCCGCTCCTGGCCGTGGTGGGCCCGTCCGGCACGGGCAAGTCGTCGTTCGTGCGCGCGGGCCTGGTGCCCGTGCTCAAGCGGTCCGGCACGCCGTGGGAGGCGCTGGTCATCCGCCCCGGACGAAGCCCGCTGTCGGCGCTGGCCAGCATCGTCGCGCCGCTGATGAGCTCGTCCACCACCATCGAGGACGACCTGCAGGAGCAGCAGCGGGTGGTGGAGCGGCTGCGCGCGGAGCCCGGCTACGTGGGCAACGTGCTGCGCAGCCGCGCGCGCCGAGAGAAGCGGCGCATCCTCCTCTTCATCGATCAGTTCGAGGAGCTCTACACGCTGGTGCCGGACGTCCAGGACCGCATGGCCTTCACCGCGTGCCTGTCCGGCATCGCGGACGACGCGACCACGCCCATCCGCGTCATCCTCTCCATCCGCTCGGACTTCCTGGACCGCGTGCCGGAAGACGAGCGCTTCATGGCGGAGCTCAGCCAGGGGCTCTTCTTCCTCACCGCGCCCGCCCGCGAAGGCCTGAAGGACGCGTTGGTGCAGCCCGCGGAGCGCGCGGGCTACCAGTTCGAGAGCCCCGCCATGGTGTCCAGCATGCTGGAGCACCTGGACGCATCCCAGGGCGCGCTGCCCCTGTTGCAGTTCGCGGCCACCCAATTGTGGGAGGCGCGCGACGTCACCAACCGGCTGCTCACGGAGAGCGCCTACCAGGCCATGGGCGGCATCGCTGGCGCGCTGGCCAGCCACGCGGACAGCGTGCTGGAGAGCCTGTCCACGCAGGAGCGCACGCTGGTGCGCGCGCTCTTCCTGCGGCTCGTCACCCCGGAGCGCACGCGCGCCATCGTGTCCCTGGACGAGCTGCGCGAGCTGACGAAGGACACGGGGGAGATGCAGCGCCTCATCGACCACCTGGTGCAGGCGCGCCTGCTGGTGGTGCAGACCGGCGGCGGCGCCACGGGCGCCACGGTCGAAATCGTCCACGAGTCGCTCCTGCACAGCTGGCCCACGCTGCGGCGCTGGCTGGACGAGGGCCAGGAGGACTCCGCGTTCCTGGAGCAGCTGCGCAACGCGGCCCGGCAGTGGCAGGGCAAGAACTTCGACGCGCACCTGCTGTGGCGCGGTGAGCTGGTGGAAGAGGCCCAGCGCTTCCAGCGGCGTTACCGGGGAGAGCTGCCCCAGTTGCAGCAGGACTTCCTCACGGCGGTGTTCGCGCAGGCGAAGAAGGGGCGCCGGCTGAAGCAGGTGCTGCTCATCGGCAGCGTGACGTTCCTGGGGCTCCTGGTCATCGCGGCGGTGGTGGCGCTCGTCGTCATCCGCAACGCGCAGCAGGAGGCCGAGAAGCAGGCCCAGGGGGCCCAGGCGGCGGAGATCATCGCGCGCGCCGCCGAGTCCACGGCCCGCAGCGCGGAAGTCGAGGCCAAGCAGCGGCTGGCCGAAGTGCAGGCCAAGGAACTGGAGCGCCAGAAGGCGCAGCAGGCGGCGGAGTCGGCCAACGAGCAGGTGGCGCTGACCAACCAGGAGCTGCTCAGCAAGAACGACGAACTGGTGTCCGCGCTGAAGCGGGCCCAGGAAGCGCAGCTGCGCGCCCGGTTCGCCAAGAAGCGCGCCGAGGAGAGCGCGGACTCCGCGCGCGACGCCCGCGAGGACGCCCTCCGCGCGGCGGAAGAACTCTCCACGTTGCTCAAGCGGGAGAAGGAGCGCGTCTCCCGTCTGCAATCCCAGCTCGGCAGTCCGGTCATCGAGGTCCTGAAGTGAGAAGCATCTTGAACAGGGTGATGAGCAGGTCCGCGTTCGTGTTGTCGGTGCTGCTGGCGCTGGAGTCAGTGCCCGCGCTGGCGCAGGAGCCGGCGCCACGGACAGGCACCACGAAGACGTCCCGGGGCACGAAGAAGGCGGGGGCGCCGAAGACGGCGAACACCCAGAAGAAGGCCACGGGCAAGACCTCCGGCACGGCGAAGGTGTCCGGCACGGGTTCCTCGAAGCGGCGGCGCAAGCCCACCGCCGCCGAGGCCACGCCGGCCCCCTCGGACGCGCCCCTCTCCGAGTCCCTTCCCATGCCCCCGCCGCCCACGCCGAAGGCCGTGGAGTCCCAGCAGGAGCAGGCCAGCAGCACGCTGGAGGGCTCGCAGCCCGGCGCGGATGAGCGCCCCTGGGCGAAGGGCATCTCCAAGACGGACCAGGACACGTCGCTCGCGCTGTTCGGCGAAGGCAACGTGCTCTTGAAGGAGTCCATCTTCGTGCAGGCGGTGGAGAAGTACCGCCAGGCGCTGGCGCGCTGGGACCATCCGGCCATCCACTACAACCTCGCGCTGGCGCTGATGAACCTGGACCAGCCGGTGGAGGTGCACGAGCACCTGGTGGCGGCGCTGCGCTTCGGACCGGCGCCGCTGGAGAAGGAGAAGTACGAGTACGCCCGCAACTACAAGACGCTGGTGGAGAAGCAGCTGGCGCGAGTGGACATCACCTGCGCCACGCCCGGCGCCACGGTGACCATGGACGGCCAGACGCTGTTCGTGGCCCCCGGCCGCTACGAGGGGCTGGTGCGCCCCGGCGCGCACAGCATCTCCGCGACGATGGCGGGCTTCGTGCCCAGCGACCAGAGCCGCACGCTGCTGCCCGGTGAGACGACGGCGCTGGATTTGAAGCTCTTCACGTCCGACGATCTCATCCGCTACAAGCGCCGCTGGTCCGCCGCGATGCCCTGGCTGGTGATGGGCGCGGGCGTGGCCGTGGCGGGAGGCAGCACCTTCCTGCACCTCCAGTCCCGCGACCACTTCCGAGCCTTCGAGTCCGGCATCACCGAATGCGGGGGCTGCGTACCGCCCGCCGCCGTCGCCGACGAGCGCTCGCAGGGCAACCTGATGCAGACCGGCGCCATCGCCGGGTACGCCGTGGGCGGAGCCGTCATCGTCACCGGCGCGGTGCTCGCCGTCCTCAATCAACCCAAGCCGTACCGCATCGAACCGGGCCAGGAGGCGGCGACCGTGCAGGTCACGCCGCTCCTCGGCGCGGGTTCGGGCGGTGCCGTGGCCACGTTCCGTTTCTAAAGGTCCTCGCATGACACGCGTCTCCCCCTCTTCCATGGCGCGCGCCCTGCTTCTCCTGGCCGCGCCGCTCCTGCTGCTCTCCTCCTGCTTCCAGGCCACCACGGTGGACTGCCCCGCCGGGCTGGTGTGTCCGGACGGCCTGAAGTGCGCCGCGAACCAGGCCACCTGCATCTCCACGGAATGTGGCGACGGCGTCGTCCAGGACCACGAGCAGTGTGACGACGGCAACATCGTGGATGGCGACGGCTGTAGCCGCGACTGCAAGTCCACCGAGACATGCGGCAACGGCGTCGTGGACCAGGTCACGAAGGAGAAGTGCGACGACGGCAACACCCGGGACGGCGACGGCTGCAGCGCGGACTGCAAGTCCAACGAACTGTGCGGCAACGGCGTCACGGACACGGCCGTGGGCGAGAAGTGCGACGACGGCAACAACGCCAGCGGCGACGGCTGCAGCGCGGACTGCCTGTCCAACGAGACGTGCGGCAACGGCTACACCGACCCCACGAAGGGTGAGAAGTGCGACGACGGCAACACTGTCAGCGGCGACGGGTGCAGCGAGGACTGCCGCTCCCAGGAGAGCTGCGGCAACGGCTACGTGGACGTCGCCAAGGGTGAGAAGTGCGACGACGGCAACAACATCAACGGCGACGGGTGCAGCTCCGACTGCAAGTCCAACGAGACGTGCGGCAACGGCGTCCTCGACGTCATCAAGGGTGAAATCTGCGACGACGGCAACAACGTCAGCGAGGACGGTTGCAGCGCGGACTGCCGGTCCGCGGAAGGCTGCGGCAACGGCGTCCGCGACGGCGAGGAGCAGTGCGACGACAAGGGCGAGTCCGCCACCTGCAACCTCAACTGCACCGTGCGCGTCTGCGGTGACGGCATCGTCAACCGGACCGCGGGCGAGGCGTGCGACGACAAGGGCGAGTCCGCCTATTGCAACGCCAACTGCACGCTGCGCGCCTGCGGCGACGGCGTGGTGAACACGTCCTCCGGCGAGCAGTGCGACAACCCCGGCCCCGTCAACAGCCCCGCCTGTGACGCGGACTGCACCATCGCCTTCTGCGGCGACGGCTTCACCAACATCACGCGCGGCGAACTGTGCGACACGGCGGGCAACTCCCGCACGTGCAACGCGGACTGCACGCCCGCGGCCTGCGGCGACCGGTACCTCAACACCGCCGCGGGTGAGCAGTGCGACGACGGGCCGAACTCCGCCATCTGCGACGTGGACTGCACCCCCGTGGCCTGCGGCGACGGCGTCACCAACACGGCGGCGAAGGAGCAGTGCGACGACGGCAACACGCGCGACGACGACGACTGCCTGGGCACCTGCAAGCCGAACATCTGCGGCGACAGCGTGGTCAACGTCAACGGGCCGGACCGCCCGGAGTCCTGCGACGACGGCAACACCCGCACGGAGACCGCGTGCGACTACGGCACCGCCACCTGCCAGGCGTGCAGCGGCGACTGCAAGACGGCGCTCAATCTCCAGGGCAACGTCTGCGGCGACAACGTGAAGGACGCCACGAACGAGGCCTGTGACGACGGCAACACCGAGACCGAGGACGCCTGCCCCTACGGCACCGCCACCTGCAAGGTGTGCCGCTTCGACTGCAAGGAGAGCCTGTCGCGCACGGGAAACATCTGCGGCGACAACGCGAAGGACCCGGACCACGAGGCCTGCGACGACGGCAACACCAAGACGGAGGTCGCGTGCGACTACGGCCAGGCGAGCTGCCAGAAGTGCAGCGGTGACTGCCAGCAGGCCCTCTCGCTCCAGGGCAACGTCTGCGGCGACAACGTGAAGGACGCCACGAACGAGGCCTGCGACGACGGCAACACGCAGACGGAGACCTCCTGCCCCTACGGCGTGGCCAACTGCCAGACATGCAGCGGCGACTGCAAGCAGGTGCTGGCGGTGAAGGGAAACGTCTGCGGCGACGGCGTGGCGGACCTGGCCCACGAGGTCTGTGACGACGGCAACACGCAGACGGAGACCTTCTGCCCCTACGGCGTGGCCAACTGCCAGCGGTGCAGCAACGACTGCCAGACGCTCCTGACGCTCCAGGGCAACGTCTGCGGCGACGGCAAGCAGGACCCCAGCGCCTCGAACGAGGTCTGCGACGACGGCAACACGCAGACGGAGTCCTCGTGCCCCTACGGTCAGGCGAACTGCAAGGTGTGCCGCGGCGACTGCAAGGAACTGGTCTCCGTCACGGGCAACGTCTGCGGCGACGGCGTGCTGGACCCGGCTCACGAGGCCTGCGACGACGGCAACACCGACACGGAGTCCTCCTGCCAGTACGGCACGGCGAGCTGCAAGCGGTGCAGCAACGACTGCCAGACGGTCCTCTCGCTCGAGGGCAACGTCTGCGGCGACGGCGTGAAGGACGCGACCAACGAGGCCTGCGACGACGGCAACACCCTCACCTGCGGCTCCTGCAGCGCCAACTGCAAGGTGCAGACGCTCCAGGCGGCGACGGGCACCATCACGGCGACGACCAGCGCGAACCTGGTCGACGAGGAGACGTTCACCCTCAGCGATGGCATCAACACGCCGGTCACCTTCGAGATCGACCGCGACAACAAGCTCAAGAACGCCGCCAATCAGCGGGTGGCCGTGGCGAACGGCACTCCCGCGACGCAGATTGCCCTGGTCATCCGGGACGCCATCAACGCGGTGGAGGAGCCGTTCGAAATCGAGGCGTCGGTCGTCACCAACTCCATCACCGTGAACGTCACCCACAAGCTGAAGGGCTCCATCGGCAACCAGGCGATGACGGAGAAGGTCGCCAACAACAACTTCAAGGTGAGCGGGATGAACGGCGGCAGCGGCTACGACTGCCCCCAGGGCACGAAGTGCGTGGGCAACGAGGACTGCGCCCTCGACCTGGTGTGTGGGGCCAGCAAGACCTGCGTCCCCGCGCCCTGAGCGGATTCCCTGGCGTGTGACATCCCTTATGAAACAGGGATGTCACAGCCTTGACGCGCCGGGTCATATCCTACGTAGCACTCGGGTGTGCCGGGGGGCACGGGTGGGGGGACGTGCGGTTGACTTCACCTTCGGTGGGGTGGTGAACCGGACGGGCCCCGGGTAGTCGCGGGCCCGGTGGCCTTGCAGCGGTCGTGACCCTCGCTTGCCGCGTCTGGAGCCACATCCATGATGACCCCTCCCCGTCGTCACCGCCGGAGCCCCTGGCTCACGCGGTGGCATCCCCTTGTCGCCGTGGGCTTCGCCTCGGCGCTGGTCTCCTGCGCCTCCCCGGAAACACCCGCCGAAGTCCCCGCCCCCGCCGCGCCCGCCGTGGAGGACACCGCGCAGCGCGAGCAGGAGCTGCTCACCTGGACGCTGGGCGCGAAGTACGACGCCACGCAGGCCAACATCAACTTCAACATCTACTCGTCGCGCGCCACGCGCATCGAGCTGTGGATCTACAAGACGGCCCAGGGCGCGAGTCCGGCCGCGACGTACGTGATGACGCAGAACGCGACGACCAAGGTCTGGTCCAAGTCCGTCTCCGTCGCCACGCTGAAGAACAGCTACGGCGTCACCGGCACCGTCTATTACGGCTACCGCGCGTGGGGCCCCAACTGGACGTACGTCTCCACCTGGAACACGACGACCAACAGCGCGTTGGGCTTCGTCGCGGACGTGGACTCCGCGGGCAACCGCTTCAACCCGAACAAGCTCCTGTGGGACCCGTACGCGCTGGAGCTGTCGCACGACCCGGTGAACCCCAGCAACGCGGACGCCACGGTGTTCGCGTCCGGTCCGTTGCACCGCTACAAGGACAGCGGTCCGTTCGCGCCCAAGGGCATCGTGCTCGCACCGGACACCACGGCCACCGGCACCAAGCCCACGCGCGCCTTCAAGGACGACGTCGTCTATGAGGTGCACCTGCGCGGCCTGACGAAGCAGGACACCGGCTCCGGGCTGGATGCCGCCTGCCTGGGCACCTACAAGACGGCGGGCCAGAAGGCCGCGCAGTTGGCGGCGCTGGGCGTGACGGCGGTGGAGTTCCTGCCGCTGCACGAGACGGACAACGGCAACAACGACGCGGTCGCGAGCACCGCGGGCGACAACTACTGGGGTTACATGAATCTCAGCTACTTCGCGCCGGACCGCCGCTACGCGTGCGACCAGACGCCGGGCGGCCCCACGCGCGAGTTCAAGACCATGGTGAAGGCGTTCCACGACGCCGGCATCAAGGTGCTGGTGGACGTGGTCTACAACCACACCGGCGAAGGCGGCGGGTGGATCAGCGGCAACCCCAGCACGTACAACGTCATGTCGTACCGGGGCCTGGACAACCCCACGTACTACAGCCTGACGAAGGACATGCAGTTCAACTGGGACAACACGGGCGTGGGCGGCAACTTCAACACGTTCAATCCCACGGCTCGCAACGTCATCCTGCATTCGCTGTCGTACTGGAAGGACACGCTGGGCGTGGACGGCTTCCGGTTCGACCTGGCATCGGTGCTGGGCAACATCTACGAGCACGAGACGGACACGCACAGCGGCTACGAGTTCAACCGCGACAACGCGAACACGGCGCTCAATCAAATCACCACGCAGCTGGACCCGCGTCCGGAGGCGGGCGGCGCGGGCACGGACTTCATCGCGGAGCCGTGGGCCATTGGTGGCAACTCGTACCAGGTGGGCAACTTCCCGGCGAAGTGGCGGGAGTGGAACGGCGCGTTCCGCGACACCTTCCGCAAGGACCAGAACCAGATGGGCGTGGAGAGCGTGACGCCGTCGCAGCTGGCCACTCGCTTCGCGGGCTCGTCGGACCTGTACTCGGATGACGGCCGCAAGCCGGCGGCGTCCGTGAACTTCATGGTGGCCCACGACGGCCTCACCCTGAAGGACCTGTACTCGTGCAACAGCAAGAACAACACCCAAGCGTGGCCCTACGGCCCGTCCGACGGTGGCGAGGACAGCAACCACAGCTGGGACCAGGGCGGCAGCGCGGTGCTCCAGCGGCAGGCGGCGCGCAACGGACTGGCGTTCCTGATGCTGAGCGCGGGCGTGCCCATGCTGACGGGCGGCGACGAGTTCCTGCGCACGCAGTACTGCAACAACAACGTGTACAACCTGGACTCGAACAAGAACTGGCTGGACTACGCGTGGAGCACGGACCAGTCCAACTTCCGCACGTTCACCCAGAACCTCATCGCGTTCCGCAAGGCGCACCCCGCGCTGCGCCCGGCGGAGTTCTACAAGACGAACGACAACAACTCGAACGTGATGGAGCAGCACCGCTGGTTCAAGCCGGACGGCTTCGTGCCGGACGCGGCGTACTTCAACGACGCGACCCAGCATGCGCTGGCCTACCGCATCGACGCGACGGAGTTCGGTGAGACGGCGGTGAACGCCATCTACGTCGCGTACAACGGCTGGTCCGCCAACGTGAACTTCCTGCTGCCGTGGCCGGGCACGGGCAAGCAGTGGTACCGCGTGACGGACACCTGCTCGTGGGCCGAGGGCGCGAACCAGGTGGTGCTCAACCCGGGCAGCGCGCAGCTGATTGGCGGCGAGGCCACGAGCTACGGCGTGTGCGGCCGCGGCGTGCTGGTGCTGGTGGCCAAGTAGCGTGAAGGCCGTGGAGGGCCCGGTGCGCTGTCACGGCCGCCGGGGCCTTCGCGTTGGGGGGAGCGGAGGAGCGGACGCTGCACACCGCGCACGCGTGACGGCGGGCCGGTATAAGGCCGCCATGGCCCAGGACGACAGCGCGGTGGTGAAGCGACTCCAGCAGGAGGACTCGTTCGAGAAGGAGACGTTCGAAGGGTTGGACCTCCAGCACGTCGACCTGGGTGACAAGGAGTTCTACCGGTGCACCTTCGTGAACTGCGAGCTGCAGGAGAGCCGGTGGAAGGAGTCGCTGCTGGAGGCGTGCGTGTTCCAGGGCTGCAACCTGACGCGCGCGAACTTCAACGCCATCCGGTTGCGGGACGTGCGCTTCGAGGGCTCGAAGCTGATGGGCATCGACTGGACGGGCGTGGCGGCGAACCCGGAGGCGAACTTCGAGGAGTGCGCCATGCCCTACAGCTCGTTCGTGGGGCTGAGCCTGCGCCAGACGTCCTTCGTGCGCTGCGTGGCGCGGGAGGCGAACTTCTTCGACATGGACCTGACGGACGCGGACTTCACCGGCGCGGACCTCACCGGCAGCAACTTCCGCGGCTGCACGCTGACCCGGACGGACTTCTCCGGGGCCACGGGCCTGGTGCTGGACCCCGCGCGCAACAAGCTGAAGGACACGCGCATCCCGCAGGACACGGCGATGTCCGTGGTCCATGAACTGGGCATGCGCGTGGAGGGCTACCACGCGAAGCCGGCGGGACGCAGCGGGGCGAAGAAGACGGGAGCGAAGCGGTGAGGGATGGCACCCCGTTCGACCCGGTCGCCGTCGCGCGGATCGCGGTGATGGTGAGGACGGGGCTCGTCGGGCTCAAGCAGCTCATCGCCTGGGCGGATGCGTGGGTGATGAAGTTGGATGAGCCGCCACTCTGGTTGCTGGAGCTGTGCACAGTGCCCGGGACCGACAGGGCGCACGGGTTGCTCCTCGACATGCCGGGCATTGCGCAGCTGGCCACCGTCGAGGAGCGGGACGTCGAGGACGCGGACCACCTGGCGAGCCTGTTCCTTCGCCACCGTGACGGGTCCATCTCCTGGGGCGACTTCCTCCTGCGGGCAGGCGAGTACCTGGATGGCAAGAGTGGCCACCGGCAGTGCGAGGAGTTCTACATGCAGCTGAACCTGCTGGAGCGCATGGGGTTTCCGGAAGACCTGGTGCAGGCCCAGCGCGAGGACATCGAGCGCAGCCTCCTGGATGCGCTGGAGCGGATGGAGTCCTCCCACCGGCGGTTCGAAGCGGAAGCGCGCGGGGACTGAGCCAGCCGTTCGTCAACGCCCCCAGCACCCCGGTGCGCCGCTCACGAAGCAGGGGGTCCCGGCCTGGACGATGAAGCGCCAGAGTCGCGCAACCCACCGGCCCAGGCGGCCCTCGGTGTCACAAATGGGTCCGCCCTCCTTGCGCATCGTCACACAGGGCTGTCCGCGGGATTCGTCGTGTGGAGCCGCAGGCTGGAATCCCTCTTCCGGAGCCGAGGCACTCGAACCTGTCCGACAGTCGGACAGGCCTCCCGAGGCCGCTGCCTGCGCATCCGCCTCCGTGCCATCACCCTCGAGCTCGTTGGGAACGAGCTCTGGGACGGTTGGAGACAGCAGTGCCCCGGTCATCTCCAAGGCTGGCATGGGGTGGCCTGGGCCCCACTCCTCCACGTCAGGCCGTGTCTGCAGCGCGCCGCACGGCGCGGGGGCTGATGCGGGAGCACTGTGTAGGGGTTCTTGAGAGCACGCGGCTTCGGAAGAGGCCGGCTCCTGGATGACGGACGCGAAGGCATTCAGCACGCGCTCGTCGCAAGCCTTCATCAGCGCCGGCAGTTCGTGCTGAAGCGTTCGTACGTCGCGCTCGTGCAGGGCTCCCATCGCGCACCAGGCCCACTGGCGCAGCGCATCTCCGCCCAAGAGGGGCAGCAGCTGGGCCGCGCCGCCCAGGAAGGCCCGCTGCAAGGACTGAACGAGGAGCACATGTCCGGGACGCTCCGCCACCCGGGCCGCCAGTCGCAGCAACTCGAACTCCACCTGCGCGCACCAGGCCCCCGACTCCCAGCGCGCCACGTCCTGTAACTTGAAGCAGAGGTCCGTCAGCCGGTTCAGGTCCAACTCGGAGGCTCTCGCGCAGCAGTCGACCAGGAGTTCCACCAGGACCTGCCGCTTGAGGCTGAAGTAGCCCTCCAGGAGCCACCGGGCTTCCGGCGAGCGCGCGTCATGCAGCGCCAGGCCCAGGTTCTCCAGCGTCAGCGACTCATCCAGCGCCACCGCGCGCGTCTTGCGCCCGGGGCGCTGCACCACCAGGCCCCGCGCCGCCAGCCGCCGCAGCGCCTCACGGATGGTACCCCGGCACACCTCATAGCGACGTGCCAGCTCCGCTTCGGAAGCGAATTGCCCGCTCGGGTGCAACCGCCCCAACGCGATATCGCGCTCGATTCGCGCCTCCACATCAGCCACGAGCCCGCCCCGTCCCATCCCCATCCCCTCTCCTCGTTCCAGCATCGCCATCCAACCACAGGGGTCTGACATGGACGCGTGATGCAGACCGTCCGCGTCGCCTGCTGGGAGGGCACGCCCTCCGGCCCCGAGCGGTGCAAACCAGTCCGACAGTCGGACACGTTCGAGGGTTCGGGCCTCTTGCCTCCCAAACCTGTCCGACTGTCGGACAGGTTTTGAGGCAACGCGCCCGGCGGGCGGCCTCTGTCGGTGGCTCCGCCTTGCTGTCAGCGCGATTGCATGGGTTCGGCTACACGTCGGGCTCCACGGGACACGTATCCTGGCGGAGGCCTTTCGGGTCTCTGGACTCTTCAACGAGCCGGTGGCCCACTGTTCAGGGAGCCCGGCCCGCCAGGCGACGGCAGGCGGAGGACTTCACCGCGAGGTACACGCGCAGGCCCGGTGCGATGTGGAGTTCTCGCACGGCGGCATGCGTGAGACGGACCACCCAGTGCACGCCCGTAACGTCCACGTGGGTCGCGCACTCTCCTGCCCCCGCGTCCTCCAACTTCGTCACCGTGCCTTCGAGAACGTTGCGCGCGGAGACTCCGGTCAACGGTCCGGTGGACAAGAGGATGTCCTCGGCGGGCACGGCATAGGCAGCACGGGTGCCGTGGGGCAGCTCCGGAGCGTCCGGTACCCAGAGGGACAGTCCTTCCGTGACGCGCAGCCGCGTGCCTCCGGACTCGGGATGTTCCAGTGTGCCTTCGAGGATGTTCTCCTCGGGCTCACCGGTGAGCAGGCCTCGCGCCACCGTGCCCAGCACCGTGTCCGCGGGGCCCACGGCTTTCACCGCGCCACCGTCCAACAGCAGCGCCTCGCGGGCCAGGGCCCTGGCTTCGCCAAGCTGATGCGTGACGTAGAGCAGGGGGACCCGGGCTTCGTCGCGCACGCGGAGCAGATATGGCAGCACGCGCTCCTTCAACGCCACGTCCAGCGCGGCCAGGGGTTCATCCAGCAGCAGCAGCGCCGGGTCCGTGGCCAGCGCCCGTGCCAGGGCCACCCGCTGCTTCTCTCCTCCGGACAGCGTCACCGGATAGCGGTGCAGCAGCGGCTCCAGTTCCAACAGGTGCACGGCTTCGTCCACGCGTGACGACCGTCCGGTCCGCACACCGAAGCGCACGTTCTGTCCGGCGTTGAGGTGAGGGAAGAGCAATGCGTCCTGCGGCACGTAGCCCATGCGGCGCGCTTCAGGCGGCACGTCCACACGCGCGGCTGTGTCGAGGAGCACGCTGTCATCGACCACGACGCTTCCCGTGGCTCCCCGTCGCAAGCCCGCGAGCACCTCCAGCAGGGACGTCTTCCCGGAGCCCGAGCGCCCCAGCACCGCCACCGACGCGGACGTGAAGCGCGCTTCGACCTCCAGCGTGAAGCGCGCCAGGGGCAAACGCAGGGACAGCTCCATCACGGGCGCTCGCCCCCTGCCCACGTGACGACCCGTCCATCCTTCGCGGGCACGCGGTTTCTCGAAGCCGCTGGCCTGGATCCACAGGACCGGATGGCGTGCATCGCCGACCGTGCAGGTCCGTGACTCACGCGAGCCCCCGGGCCCCGCGCCGCCGCGTTACGAACTCCGTCACGTACATGGCTCCGAACGCGAGCACCACGGAGACGCCCGCGAGCCTCAGCGCCTCCGCGTCCTGCCCCACCTGCGTGCGCTGGAAGATGGCGAGGGACAACGTCTGCGTGCTTCCCGGGATGTTGCCCGCCACCAGCACCGTCGCGCCGAATTCTCCCAGCGCCCTTGAGAACGCGAGCAGCGCGCCGGTGAGCACTCCGCGCCATGCCAGCGGCAACGTCACCCGGAAGAAGGCGCGCGTGCGCGTGTCCCCCAACGTGCGCGCCACGGCCACCAGCCGCGGATCCACCTCCTCGAAGCCCGCGCGCGCGGAGCGCACCAGCAGCGGGAACGCCATCACGGCGCTGGCCAGCACCACCGCCTTTGGCGTGAACACCACCTCCACGCCCAGCGCATCCAGCATCCGTCCCAGCACCGAGTCCCGCGCGAGCAACTCCAGCAGCACCAGTCCCACCGCCGTCGGAGGCAGCACCAGCGGCAGGGCCAGCAGCGTCTCCACCACGCCGCGCCCCGGGCCCTTCCAGCGCGCGAGCGCGTACGCCGCCGCCACGCCCGGCACCAGGATGAGCACCGTGGACAGGGCCGCCACCACCACCGTGAATAGCACCAGCCCTGTCAGTCCCTCGTCCATCACGGCGAGGAGTGCCCCTTGCTCGCATCCGGCATCCCGCCGCGAGTCCCGGACGGGCCGTTCTGGAGCCCACCTGCATCCGGCGCCGTGCCCGTCACTCCCGCGTCCGGCGCGGCCTTCGCCGCGCTCGCGTCCAGGAAGCCCAGCCTGCGGAACTCCTTCCGCGCTCCTTCCGTCTGGAGGAAGCGCACGAACGCGAGCCCGCCTTCCGGCGCCTTGCCCTGCGTCAGCGCCGCCGCCGGATACACGATGCGCGGCGCATCTCCCTCAGGCACCGTGAACACCACCCGGACCTTCTTCGAGCCCGCCGCGTCCGTCGCGTACACCACGCCCGCGTCCGCCCTCCCCGCCTCCACCGCCGCCAGCGCGGCCCGTACATCCACCACAGGCACCACGCGCGGCGCCACGTCCGCCCACACGCCCGCCTTCGTCAGCCACGCCTTCGCGTACACGCCCGCCGGCACCGCCGCCGGCTCCGCCAGCACCACCCGCTTGAGCCCCTTCAGGTCCGCCGGTCCGGCGACCTTCACCGACGACTTCACCGGCACCACCACCACCAGCCGGTTGGACAGCAGGTCCACCCGCGAGCCCGCCTGCACGAGCCCTGCCCGGTCGACGCCGTCCATCTTGGCCTCGTCGGCGGAGAGGAACGCATCCGCTGGGGCCCCCGCGACCACCTGACGTGCCAGGTCGCTGGACGCCCCGAAGGCGAACCGCACCCGGTGCCCCGACGCCTGCTGGAACGCGGGCGCCAGCGCCTCGAGCGCGTCCGTCGTGCTCGCCGCCGCGAACACCAGCACCTCCTCCGCCCGCGCCGACGACACCGTCACCCACACCAGCAGCAACCCCCACCACGCACGCCGCATCGTCCGCTCCTCCCACCCCCGGCCCCGCGCCGGACGCAGTCTTGAGCCTACAAGTTGACCCGCAGGCACCCCGCCGCTAATGAATACTCTGTGTCACGGAATATCCATAAAGAGGATGAAGCGCTCTCGAAGGACGTCGACCGGATGCAGGAGTTGATGTTCTCGCTGGGCCGTCGCCGTTCACTCCGTGATCCCATCGCCAGCACCTGCGAGCAGCTCCAGTTCACGCCGCCCCAGGTGCATGCCCTGCTGTGGCTGGGCCTGGACGACTCGCTCACCATGGGCGAGCTGGCCAAGCGACTGGGCGTCACCGAAAAGACCGTCACGGGCGTCGTGGACCGCCTGGAGCGCGAAGGCCACCTCGTCCGCGAACGCGGGGACACCGACCGGCGCATCGTGCGCTGCCGCCTCACCGACAAGGGCAAGCAGACCTTCGCCAAGCTCGACCGCTCCATGCACCGCGCGATGGGCGTGGTGATGGGCATGCTCGACCCTGACGACCGCCAGGCCCTCTTCCGCGTCCTGGAGAAGGTGCTCAGCAAGATGGACGCACCCGCGCCCGCGCCCACGCCGGACACCGCGTCGGGGACCTGAAGGCCTCAGCGCCCGCCCGGCGCCCGCGCCCACAAGAGGCGCGGGTGCAGGAGCAGCGCGAACGCCTCCCGCACCGTCCAGTACGCCCGGTCCCACGCGCGCATCCGCCCGGCGATGGGGGCGGGGCTCGTGGCCACCTCCAGGCCCTCGCGCCGGAAGCACTGCCTCGCGCGCAGCAGGTGATACGGGTCGGAGACCACCACCACCCGGCGCGCACCCCGCTCGCGCAGCACGCGCGTGCTGAACCGCGCGTTGGCTTCCGTGGAGTGGCTGTCCTCCTCCAGCACGCACGCGGACGCGGGCACGCCCGCCGCCACCGCCAGCTCGCGCATCACCCGCGCCTCGGACGGCGGATGGGCGCCCACGCCTCCGGACAACAGCAGCCACGGCGCCACGCCCCGGCGGTACAGCGCCACCGCGTGCTCCATGCGCGCCACCAGCGCGCCGGACGGCACACCGTCCGGCAACACCCGCGCGCCCAGCACCACCAGCACGTCCGCGTCCGTCACACGCTCGTGACGGCCAAAGCGGTCCACCCACCAGGCCAGCCCGAACACTCCGCCCGTGAGCACTCCCGCGCACAGGAGCACCGCCCGGCGCGCACGTCCGGGTCTGGGAAGAAGGGCAAGGGGACGCACCGCTGGGAACCTAGTCCTGCACAGGACATCCCGCGGCCCCGCGAACACCTTCAGCGAGGCATTGTGTCCGCGATGACAGGCTTCACCGTGTGGGTTGGACGAACGACCGGGTGAATTGTCGCGATGCGTATCGCCCGAGAGTGGGTCTCAAGACACAATGCGCAAGATGACCCGGCCGGGGTCCGAGATGAACCCGGAGCGGCCGGTGGGAGGCATACGGATGGATGTCAAAGGCGTCGCATTCCTGGCACGGCAGACCATGGCGGTGCAGGCCTTCGGCGAACCGGCATGGAAGGCCTTCCTCGCGGAGCAGGCGAAGCGGGACCCCATCTTCGGGCAGCTCATCATGCCCGTGTCGCGCATCCCGGCGGACGCCTTCCTGCGCTTCAACGAGGCCATGACCCAGCGGTTCTACGGCGGCGACACCAAGGCCTACTGGCAATACGGCATCAAGTCCGCCGAGTACGCGCTGGGCCAGGGCCAGCTCAAGACGATGTTCGGCAAGGACGACTTCCGCCGCTTCGCCCTGTTCACCCCCGGCATCTGGAAGGGCTACTTCACGGAAGGCGAGCTGACCGCGCAGTTGCAGGGCGACACCGTGGAGCTGCGCATCACCGGCGTGCCCCGGCCGCACATCTACTTCGAGCTCGCGGTGATGGGCTTCGCCTCCGGGGGCCTCGCGTACCTGAGCGGCCGCAAGGAGATCCACCACGAGGTGATGAAGGGCTTCAGCAAGGGGGACATGGAGGTCCTCTACCGCTTCACCCTGCCCACCCCGGCTTGAGCCTCAGGGCGCCGCGGCGGCCGTGGCCGTGCCCGCGGGCGCGGCCGGAGCCACCACGACGGGAGCCTGCGCGGGAGCCAGCCGCAGGTCCGCCACCACGGGGTAGTGGTCGGACACGCCCACGTGCAGCACGCGCGTGGACACCGGCGTGAACGCGCCGCACGCCATCACGTAGTCGATGCGCAGGGACTTCAGGAACAGCGGCATCGGGTAGGTGCCCGTCCCGTCGGAGCGGGTGACGCGCGCCACGTCCTGGAGCTGGCGGCGCAACAGCCGCACCGGGCGCGAGTCCGGGTCGTCGTTCAAATCCCCCATCAAGAGCCGGGGCCGGGTGTCCTTCGCCAGCAACCGCGAGATGAAGACGCTCTGGCGCACGCGCGCCGCGCCGTTGAAGGGCCGGCGGATGAGGTGCGTGGCGTAGACGCTCACCTCGCGCCCGTCCACGTCCAGCACGGCGTGCGCCAGCGTGCGCGGTTCCGCGCCCGGGGGCGTGGGCAGCGGGTACTGCGCCAGGGACTGAAGCGGATAGCGCGACAGGAGCGCGATGCCGTACGCGCCGCCGTACAGCCGCGTGGTGCCGAAGTGCGCGCGGTACTTCAGGCCGGTGAGCGCGGACAGCCGCTCCACCTG
Organism: Corallococcus sp. AB032C; assembly: GCF_003668935.1. NCBI lineage: Bacteria > Pseudomonadati > Myxococcota > Myxococcia > Myxococcales > Myxococcaceae > Corallococcus > Corallococcus sp. AB032C. The sequence continues at coordinate 57,078 of NZ_RAWP01000028.1, forward strand.
GTCCTGGCCGTGCGCGCGCGTGGAGCCCACGTCCACCTCCTGCAGCGCGACGACGTCAGGGCCCTCCTGGCGGATGACCTCCGCCACCTGCTCCAGCCCCTTGAGGCCGGACTGGATGTTGAAGGTCATCACCCGCAGGGCGCCCGGGTCGCGCTTGGGAGCGGCGGCGACGGGGGTGGTGCCCGAGGACAGGGTGGGACGCACGGCGGGACCGGAGACACAGGCCAGGGATCCCGCGACGAACAGGGCGGTAAGGAGGGGGCTCGTTCGCATCAAGGGGGGCGATGGTAGGCCGCCCGCCCTCGCGCTGTCGTCCCGCCCCCCGGGGCCCGGCCGGAGGGCAGGCGGGCTCAGGCCTGGCGGGACTGACGGCGGCGGCGCGCGGCCAGCGCCACGAACACGGCGATGAGCGCCGCGGGGGCGCCGCTGGTGGCCACGGAGCAGCCGCCCTCGTCCTTCGTGTCATCCGGCGTGACGGGGTCGCTGCCGCCGGTGACGACGACGTCCAGCGTGGCGTTGGCGTGCGCGTCCCCGCCCTGGTTGTTGTCGCCGTTCACGGAGTTGCCGGCGGCGAACACCTTGTAGGTGCCGTTGGTGGCCGGGGCCACCAGGGAGAAGTCGAAGCGCGCCGAGCCATTGGCGAAGGCCTTGGGCAGCGAGTGCGTGAGCTCACCGCTCATCAGCTTCGTGCCCGAGCCCGCGGTCAGCGTCGCGCCGTCCACGGCCACGTTCATGCCCGCCTTCACGCCGGGGCCGCCGGTGATGGTCAGCGAGTACTGGCCCGTCTGGCCCGCCGTCAGCGCAGTGGGCCCCTCCAGCGTCACCGAGGGGGTGCCCGAACCGCCGCTGTGGCAGCCGGACGCGGTGCAGGACAGGCCGCTCTGCTTGCCGCTGCGCCCGTTGATGCCGGTGGAGTTGGCGAACGCGGAGCCCGCGACAAGGCACACCGCGACCGCGCCCACGGACCGAAGAAAGGACCGCATGGAATGAACCTCCTGGGGGAACTCAGGAAAGAGGAGGTTCCCTTGTAGCGCGGTGCGGCGAGGAGCGCAGCAGGCGACACTCCCCTGTGACCCGGAGGCTGGGCGTACCGCCACCTACAGTCGGGAGAAGGCGTCGTGGAGGGCCTTCTGGCCGCCGTGCTCCAGCACCTGGCCGTGGCAGACGACGACGCGCTCCACGTCCCACTTCAGCGCACGCTGGAGTGAGGCGCGCACGGCCTCCGGATCCTTGGTGAACAGGCGCAGGAAGCGCGGGGCGGCGAACCGGCCCAGGACGCCGTCCAGCCACAGGTACGCGCGCAGCTTGAAGCCCTCCGAGTGCGCGTAGTGGAAGGCCAGGTCGGTGACGAGCGCGGTGCGGGACGGGCGGTGGAAGAAGAGGAACTCGTTGAGCTGGGGCATGCCTCGCACGTTCATCTGGTCCAGCACCGGGGCCCAGGCGGGGTCTGGAAGGTCCTCCAGCTCCAGGTCGATTCGCAGCGCCGGCTGCTTCGCGCGCAGCCCCTTGGGCGCCACCACGCGGGCGTCCGGGAAGGCCGCGGCCCAGTCCGGCAGGTGCAGGTGGTGGAAGAGGTTGGGGGCCACCAGGAAGCGCACCGGTCCCAGGGCCGCCACGGCGGCTCTCCGCTCCGGCGTGAAGGCGACGGGCGAGTGCACCCACAGTCCGCCGTCCGGCAGGCGGAGGACCGTCATGCGGCCTCCCACGGGGATGCCGAAGAGGGAGAAGGGGGCGTCGAACACGTGGACGTCCTCGGTGAGCTGGCGGGGCGCGGCGTCAGGGGGCATGGGCATGGGCATGGGCATGGGCATGGCGGGTCGTTTTCCAAGCACGGGCGGCGTTCAGGGGACGAGTCCGGCCCGTGTCCGGCGTTGATTTCCGGAACATCCCATCGTACGCAGCCTCCCACTTTCCATCTCCTAGCAAGGTGCCCAGCACATGGCCGAGAAGCTCACGCCCCGCGAGAAGGGCTTTTCCGAGTGGTACGTCGACCTGGTCCAGAAGGCGAAGCTCGCCGACTACTCGGACGTGAAGGGCTGCATGGTCATCCGCCCCAACGGCTACGCGCTGTGGGAGAACATCCAGCGGGTGATGGACAAGATGTTCAAGGACACGGGCGTGAAGAACGCCTACTTCCCGCTGCTCATCCCGGAGAGCTACCTCAAGAAGGAAGCCGAGCACGTGGAGGGCTTCAACCCGCAGCTGGCGGTCGTCACGCACGCGGGCGGCCAGAAGCTGGAGGAGCCGCTGGTCATCCGGCCCACGTCCGAGACCATCATCAACCGCAGCTTCTCCAAGTGGATCCAGAGCTACCGGGACCTGCCCCTGCTGGTGAACCAGTGGGCCAACGTGATGCGCTGGGAGATGCGCACGCGCCTGTTCCTGCGCACCACGGAGTTCCTCTGGCAGGAGGGCCACACCTGCCACGAGACGGAGGCAGACGCGGAGGCGCGCACGCTGCAGATGCTGGAGGTCTACCGCACGTTCGCGGAGGACTACATGGCCATGCCCGTGCTGCCGGGGCGCAAGTCGGAGTCGGAGAAGTTCGCCGGCGCGCTGCGCACGTACAGCATCGAAGCGATGATGCAGGACAAGAAGGCGCTCCAGGCGGGCACCAGCCACAACCTGGGCCAGAACTTCGCCAAGGCCTTCGACACCACGTTCCAGGGCCGCGACGGCCGCGTGCACCACGTGTGGCAGACGTCGTGGGGTTCGTCCACGCGCCTCATCGGCGGGCTCATCCTCACGCACTCGGATGACGCGGGCCTCGTCGTGCCGCCGAAGATCGCCGCCACGCACGTGGTCATCATCCCCATCGCGGGCAAGGCGACGGACGCGGAGAAGACGCAGGTGCTGGAGAAGTCGCACGCGCTGGCCGCGGACCTGCGCAAGGCGGGCCTGGGCGTGGTGGTGGACGACGACGAGAGCAAGGGCCCGGGCTTCAAGTACAACGAGCACGAGCTCATCGGCACGTGTCTGCGCATCGAGCTGGGGCCCAAGGACCTGGCCAAGGGCTCGTGCGTGATGGTCCGCCGCGACCTGCGCCAGAAGGAGTTCGTGCCGCTGGACGAGGCCGCCGCCAAGGCCCAGGTGATGCTGGACCAGATGCAGAAGGACCTGTTCCAGAAGGCGAAGGACTTCCGCGACTCGCACACCTTCGAGGTCAACTCCTACGAGGAGCTGAAGGCGAAGGCGGAGGACGGCTTCCTGCTGGCGCACTGGGACGGCGACCCGAAGACGGAGGCGCGCATCAAGGAGGAGACGGGCCTCACCACCCGCTGCCGCCCGTTCAGCCTCAAGCAGGAGCCGGGCAAGTGCGTGATGACCGGCAACCCGTCGCAGGGCCGCATCGTGTTCTCCAAGGCGTACTGAGCACGCGCTGACGTGTGCATCACCCGCGGGGCTGGGAGGCGACTCCCGGCCCCGTTGTCATTTCAGCGTCTCAGCTGGCGGCGAGCAGGCCGCGCTTCCTGGGCAGGAAGGTGGCCACCGGCTCCGGCTTGCCCGCGACGGGCAGCGGGGCGGCGGCCTCGAAGTCGAAGCTGTCCAGACAGCGCTCGCGCGTGGCGTGGGAGACGAGCACCGCGGCGCCGACCTTCTTCGTCAGGCCTTCGATGCGGCTGGCCAGGTTCACCGCGTCGCCGATGACGGTGTACTCGCGGCGCTGTTCGCTGCCCACGGCGCCCACCACCACGCGGCCGGTGTGCACGCCCACGCCGATGCTGAGGGGGAATTCGCCCCGCGCGGCGCGCTCCTGGTTGAGCGTGTCCAGCGCCTCCAGCATGGCCAGCGCGCACGACACGGCGGCGGCCGGGTGGCCGGGCTGGTCCAGGGGCGCGCCGAAGTACGCGAGGATGCCGTCGCCCATGAACTTGTCGAGCGTGCCGCCGTGGCGGAACACCACCTCCACCATGCGCGACAGGTACTCGTTGAGCAGCGCCACCACCTGGGGACTGTCCATCTGGTCCGACAGCGTGGTGAAGCCGCGGATGTCGGAGACGAGCAGCGTCACCTCGCGGTGCTCGCCGGCCTCCCCGTCCGTGCCCTTCTCCGAGATGCGCCGCGCGACCTCCGGGGAGAAGAAGCGGCCCAACCGTTCGCGCTGCATCTCTTCGCGCACGACGTCCGTGACGAGCCCCATCACCGTGCGGCTGATGAAGAAGGCCACCGACGACGCGAGCACCATCACCAGCACCAGCCCGGGCAGGAACTGGGACGCGGGCAGCCCCGCGCCCAGCGTCAGCATGGCCACCGCGACGATGCCCAGCGCCGTGGCCGCCGCGACGATGAACCGCGACAGCGTCACCATGGACACGATGACCACCAGCACCAGGTACACGCCCATGGTGAGCAGCGCGATGGCCACGCCGTTGGCGGAGCCCCGGATGGACCACTCCTGCAGGAAGTAGATGAGCGGCATGTCCAGGAGCGCCACGCCCAGCGCCGGCCGCCGCAGCAGGTCCGGCACCCGGCGCGCGCCCGCCCACAGCAGGGCGGCCAGCGCGATGTAGCCCGCGAGCACGCCGCGCGACACGTTCCAGTCATCCAGCACGGCCAACGCCAGCCACGCCGCCGTCGCGCCCACGCGCGTCACATTGAGCCAGGAGCCGACGTCCGCGCGCCATTCGTCCAGGCGCCTTCGCAGGGTGGACTCGACACGAAAGCGAGAAAGCAGGGACCGCATGTATCAACGGAGGCTACCCCACGAACGGGACCCTCTCCAGGCGGGGTCCCCGTGCGTTAGGGTCGGGCGAATGGCGAGCATCGGGCACGTAGCGGTGGGCATGGCGCTGGGGCGTTACGAGACAGGGTCGGGCGCACCCTGGCGGCGTCGGGTGGCGGTGATGGCGTTCCTGTCCCTGCTCGCCCTGCTGCCGGACGCGGACGTGGTGGCGTTCGCGCTGCGCATCCCCTACGCGGCGACGTGGGGACACCGCGGTGCGTCGCACTCGTTCGTCTTCGCGGCGGGGGTCGCGCTCGCGGTGGCGGCGCTGGCCCGGTGGAAGGGGGAGTCCGCCACGCGCTGGGGTCTGCTGACGCTCGCGGCGGGGGCCAGCCACGGCATCCTGGACACGCTCACGGACGGAGGGCTGGGCGCGGCCCTCTTCTGGCCCTTCTCCAACGCGCGCGTCTTCGCCCCGGTGCGGCCGCTGCCGGTGGCGCCCATTGGCGCGGGCATGCTGTCCGTGCGCGGCCTGTACGTGAGCGGCGTGGAGTTCCTCGTGTTCCTGCCCGCATGGATCTACGCGCTGTGGCCCCGGAGGAAGGCGCGCGCGGTGGGGAGCGTCCAGGTTCCCTGAAGGAGGTCTTTCACGATGCGCCTGTTCACCGCCGTGACGCTGGGAGAGGCCCTCACCGCCGAGACCGAGCGGGGCATCGAGCGACTGCGCGCACTGGCCCCGGACGCGAAGTGGGTGCGGCCGGAGGGCGTGCACCTGACGCTGCTCTTTTTAGGAGACGTGGACGACAGCCGCCTGCCGGAGCTGCGCGACGCGCTGGAGCCGGTGGGGCTGTATCACTCGCCGTTCGTGCTGTCGGTGGCGGGCGGAGGGGCGTTCGGCCCGCCGTCCCACCCGCGCGTGCTCTGGGCGGACGTGCGCGGAGACACCGCCGCGCTGAAGGCGCTCCAGGCGGACGTGGCGCGCGCGCTGGAGCCGCTGGGCTTCACGTCCGAGCACGGCGAGTACATCGCGCACCTGACGCTGGCCCGGGCCCGGCCACCGCGCGGAGACCCGGCGCTGGCGGCGTGCGCGCGCGAGCTACAGAGCGCGGCCTGGGGTGAGGGGCGCGTGGACCGGCTGGTGCTGTTCGAGAGCACGCGCGGCCACTACGTGCCCCGGTTGGAAGTGATGCTGGAGCGCGACTAGCAGGCGCGCAGGCCTTCCGCCACGGGCACCGCCGCCGGCAGGGTGACGGTGAGCAGCGTGCCCCGGCCCTCGCGGCTCTCCGCGCGCAGCGTGCCGCCCAGGCCGGTGACGATGGTGTGGCTCACGGACAGGCCCAGGCCGGTGCTGTTGGGGCGCGCGGTGGCGAAGGGCTCGAAGATGTGCGCGAGCGAGTCCGGAGACAGGCCCTTGCCGGAGTCCTGCACCTCCACCACCACCTCGCCATCCTCGCTGGTGTAGGCCGCCACGCGCAGCACGTTGTGCGCGGCGTCCTGGGTGTCCATCTGCTGCAGGCCGTTGAGCAGCAGGTTGAGGAAGAGCTGGGTGAGGCGCGCCTCGTCCGCGTCCACCGTGGGCATGTCGTGGAAGTCCCGCTCCAGCCGCGCGCGGTGCTGCAACTCTCCTCGCAAGAGCTTGAGCGCGTTCTCCAGCACCGGCTGCACGGCCACGCGGGCGCGGTGCTCCGGCGGCTTGCGCGACAGCGTGCGCAGATCCTGCACGATGTGCTTGAGCCGGGTGGCGCCCTCCACCGTCTCGCTCAGCGCATCCAGCATGTCCGTCAGGTCCTCGCGAGGCACGGGCTTGCCGTCCAGCAGCGGCTGCTTCAGGCGGTCCATCTCCTCGCGGATGAACGACAGGTTCGCCAGCACGAAGGCCAGCGGGTTGTTCATCTCATGGCCCACCGCCGCCGCGAGCGAGCCCAGCGCGGACAGCCGGTCCGCCTGGAACAGCCGCGCCTCCATCTGCTTGCGCAGCGTCACGTCGCGCGCGAACACGCGCAGGCCCGGCGGGTCCCACAGCTGCGCGACGGTGAGCTCCCAGTAGCGCCCGTCCAGGTGCACCGTGGGCGCGGGCTCTCCCGGGGGCGCGCCGCGCCACGCCCAGATGACCGCCGCCTTCACCAGCGGGTGCTCGGCGCCCTTCTCCACCAGGTCCTGGAACGCCGCGTGGGTGGCGGGGTTCGCGTACCGCAGCTCCCCGTCCATGCCCAGCTCCAGCAGCGGCTCCGGGTGCAGCAGCGGGAACGACGCCAGCCGGTACAGCGGATCCTCCAGCGCGCGCAGGCCGCTGACGTCGCGCACCAGCAGGCCCAGCCGCACGCCCGTGTCCCCGGGCGAGGGCTCGCAGGGCGTGATCTCCGCCGCGTAGACGCGCTCGTCGCCGTTCACGGTGAGCCGGTACTCCAGCCGCCCGTCGGAGCCGCCCTGGAGGACGACCTGGAGCAGGGACATGAGGGGCTTGCTCGCGGCGGTGCCCAGGACCTCCTCCAGCATGCGCCCCTCCCCGCCGCGCATGTCGCGGCCGAAGGCACGGCCGGACGGGGACCACAGCCGCAGGCACCGGCCTTCCGCGTCCAGCTCCCCGGCCACGTACTCGGCGACCCCCGTGGGACGCGGGCCGGACGCGGGCGCGTCCAGGCCGGGAGACCGAACGAAGGTCTCCACCCGGAAGGGGCCCATGAGCATCTCCAGGCCCGCGCCGTCGGTGTTCATCCGGGTGAGGACGGAGATGAGCGCCTGCGCGTCCGCCTCCGGCATCCTCTTGGTGAGGATGAGGCCGTCGGCGAGCGTGGGGATGGTGAACAGGAACGGCGTGAGCCGCGGTGCGTCCGCGCCCAGGTACGTCGTCAGCGTGGCGCGCATCGCGTGCGCGTCCTTGTGGTTGCAGAAGACCGCGCACAGGTCCGACTCGCCGCGCAGCACCGCGTCCAGCGCCTTGCGGTAGGTGCCCAGGAAGCGCTGCTCGGAGAAGAGCGTGTCCGGGCGCAGGCCCAGCGACTCCAGGTGGCGCACCGGCAACAGGTGCCCGCCGGTGGAGCGCGGCGCCACCCACGCCACGCGCTTGCCCGCCAGCGTCTCCAGCGTCAGCGGCTCGTCCGCGCGGCAGATGAAGGCCGCGTGGTAGTAGCAGCTGCCGGAGCGCACCGCGCGCAGCACCGCGCGCGCCTGCGGCTCGAAGGCGTTGCACTGCTCGGCGGTGCCCCAGGCCATCTCCACCCGGCCTGAAGCGAGCTCCGCCTCCAGGTGCTCGTAGGTGGGCGACATGGACATCACCACCGGGCGGCCCATCCGCTCCGACAACGCCCGCGCGAACAGCTCCACGCGCACGTGCTCCCGTACCTCGCCAAGGGACGGATAGAGCAGGCAACGGATGGGCGCGTTCGATGCGGTCACGACGAATTCCTCCGATGAGCCCCCTCTTCCGCGCGCTCGGACTGCCGGCTCGCGAGTGCTCGCTAATTACCTGAAAATTTCCGGCAATGCCACACTATTCTTGATTCGCTGTAATAAGTAGATTCCCCAGGTTTACCATGTTCCGACCCAGGGTCGAAAGCGACTTCCGCGTACCAGGGGTGAACTTTCGCTCTGAACCGGCTGGCACCGGGGCTGCACTGGGGGTGGGTGGACGGGTGCAACCCATGGAAGGGACGGGCGGATGCGCTGGATCGTGAGGGGGATGTGGCTGCTGGCCCTCGTGCTGGTGGGGGCGACGTGGCTGGTGGGCCGCGGGACGCATGCGGCGCCGCGCGAGGCGGAGGGCGTGGCGGCGAAGGTGCGGACCGGGGACGTGGTGTTCCAGACGTCGGGATCACGCCAGTCGAAGGCCATCCAGGTGGCCACGCACAGCCCGCTGTCGCACGTGGGGCTGGTGGAGGTGACGCCGGACGGGACGTTCGTGGTGGAGGCCGTGCAGCCGGTGAAGCGCACGCCGTTCGCGAAGTGGAAGGCGCGCGGGGTGAAGGGGCGGCTCCTGGTGATGCGGCCGCAGGGGGTGGATGACGCGGCGAAGGCGCGGGCGGTGGAGGAGGCGAAGCGGCACCTGGGCAAGCCGTACGACGCGCTCTTCGGTTGGGGAGACGAGGCGATGTACTGCTCGGAGCTGGTGCGCAAGGCGTACGCGACGGGCGCGGGAGTCGAGTACGGAAAGATGGAGCGGCTGGGCGACCTGGACGTCGCGGGGCTGCAGCGTGAAATCGCGGAGCGCTACCGCGGTCCGGTGCCGGTGGACCTGGAGCTGGTGACGCCCGCGAGCCTGGCGGCGGATGCCCGGCTCGCGGTCGTCTATTCGAATTTCCCGCGGGCGCCTTAGCGCTTCACGCGCAGGACCTGGAACCCCTTCCCTCCGGTTCCGAAGCCCTTCAGGTTCTCCGTCCGCACCACCAGGTCGCCGCCGGGCAGCACGCCCCAGACCTCCGCGCGGGCCAGGACGCCGCTGGTGGCCCGCTCGTAGCTCCGGGCCTCCGTCCACGCCACGCCGTCCGTGCTGGTGAAGAGCCGCGCGTAGAGGTCCGACGCGGGCTGCACGTCGCCCACGTCCGCCCTCGCCGTTCCCAACACGAAGCCGCCTCCCGTCAGCGCATCCACCGAGTACGCCGGCCCCGGCAGCGTCATCAGCGCGTCCACACGTCCGCTCGCGTACACGCGCAAGAGCTTCGGGTGCTCGGGCTCATAGAGCGTGGACTGCCCCAGCAGCAGCTCGCCTCCCGGCAACACCGTGCCCGTCACCGCGTTGGCCGCGTAGCCGCCCATCACCTTCGTCCAGGTGCGCCCCCCGTCCGTGGAGCGCACCACCGCCGCCTGCGCGCTGCTGCTCCCGAACGTGGCCCACAGCACGCTGCGCGTCGCATCCGCGTACAGCGCCGTGCCGTGCCGGTGGTCCTGGAACGTCACGCGCGTGGCCCACGTCGCTCCGCCGTCCGTGCTCGCCCACAGCCGCAGCGGCGCGTTCCCGGAGGTGAACGTCTGGTACTCCAGGAAGAACACCGTGCTGCCCAGCTCCGCGAAGCTCGCGGGTGACATCGCGCGGTAGCTCCCCAGCGAGGCCACGTCCGCCCACGTGCGCCCGCCGTCCGTGGAGCGCTCCAGGTGGTAGCTGCCACTTCGGCTCATCTGCGCCAGCAGCGTCCCGTCCTTGAGCGCCGCCATCACCCAGAACGACGCGCCGCCCACGCCCTGCCCTCGAGCGCTGAAGGTGCGCCCGCCGTCCGTGCTCGCCCACAGCTTCGAGCGGCTCCCGTCCAGCGCCAGCGCGTACACCGTGCCCGCGCCGTCCACGGCCAGCACCTCGTGCGTGGTGTTCGTGAACACCGGCTCCAGCGTCACCGGTCCCTGGACACCGCCATCCACCGGCGGCGTCCCCGCATCGACACCGGCATCCGTGCCCGAGCCGCCATCCGGCGTCCCCGCGTCCGCGCCGCCATCCGTGGTGCCCGAGCCTGCATCGCTCGAACCACCGCCATCCTGAGTCCCCGCGCCGCCATCCGGCGTCCCGCCGTCCTGACCGGAACCGCCGCCTCCTTCCGGCTGGCGTGCCAGCGCCACGCGCATCACCCGGCCGCTGGAGTTCGCGTCCACCGCGTCGCCGTAGAAGCACGGCACCTCCGTGACGCTGTCCGGCAGCACGTCCAGGGTGCTCAGGTAGCCCTTGAAGCTCGTGCGCGAGTCCAGCGTCACCGGGTCGCTGAACACGCCGTTGCGCAGCACCCGCACGCGGATCTCGTAATCCGTCGCCGTCTGGAAGTGATTGTAGAAGACATACAGCGCGTCCCCGATGCGCGTCACCGCGGGCTGCAACGCCCAGTCCGGCGTCCCCTCCACCAGGATGCGCGAACCGAACGACGTCCCGTCGAAGCGCCGGTAGTACAGCCGCTCCGTCTCGTCCTTGTAGACCAGGTGGATGCCGCCCTTGCCGTCCTCCACCGCGCTCAGCGCCGCGCCGTGGTAGATGCCGTCGGAGAACGCGTCCCGCTGCGGACCCCACGTGTCCAGCGGATCCGCCGCGTCACGCACCCGCAGCCGCGTGGGCTCGAAGCCGTCGTGCATGGCCCAGAAGAAGGCGAGCTTGGACCCCACGCTGAGCAGCCGTCCCCCGCCCCGCTTCCGCGTGCGCCCCAGGTCCGGCTGCTTCTGGAAGCTCAAGCCCCCGTCCGTGGACACCGCCACCACCGCCGTGGAGCCGCCGTCCGACTCCAGCCGGAACGCCTGCACCCACAGCCGTCCCTTGGAGTCCCGCGCCAGCAGCGCCCGCGAATACGCCGTCGCACTGTCCGCGTTGAACACCCGCACCGCCGGCTCCGGCGTCCAGGTGTCCTGCGCCGCGTCGTAGCGCCACCACTGGAAGTACACGTCGTGCCGCGACGACGCCGCCAGTGAGGGGCCTTCGTACGCGTAGACCATCGCCACGTCGCGCCCCACCGCGACCAGCTCCGCCCGGTCGTGGTGCGACGCATCCGGCTGGATTTCCGCCAGCTTGGAGAAGCCCTGGAACCCGTCCTCGGAACGGAACAGGTTCAGCCCCTCGCCCTCCGCCCCCTGCTGCTGGATGGCCAGGAGCCACGTGGGCGCATGTCCATTGCCTGTCTCAATTCGCACCGCGTGCCGATGCGCCGGCAGCGTCAGGGCATTGCCCCCGCCGGCCGGCACCATGGGCACTCCTCCCGCCGCCACCACCGTGGTCAGCAGGGCCCCCACCCAGGACATCATGTGTTTTAGCGCCCCCTGTCGTATCCCCTCCCGAAAGGTAGGGATGACAGACCCGGGGGCAATCCGGCGGAGGCGGACCTGAAGGGCCCGGCATTCTCCACGCGGACAGGTGAACACACCGCACACCGCGCGACGCCCCCGGACCTGGGGAGCGTCGCGTCAGCGTCCTGCGACTACTTCTTGCGGCGGCGCGGAGCGACGGTGCCCGCGTCGGTGGCCGTGCCCGCGTCCGCACCCTCAATCGTGCCCGCGTCCGCGCCCGTGCCGGCGTCCGGCGTGACCGTGGTGATGGCCGGGGGCGGGTTCACCAGCTTCAGCGAGGCGAGGAACGGCTCCGCCGTGGTGTTGGGGTGGTTGGGGTTGTAGATGACCAGCAGCGTGTACAGGCGCGGGCCCACCAGGAAGTTGCGCGCCTTCACCTCGCCGTGGACAGGCGAGCTGACCGAGTAGGCCTTGCCGGGGTAGCCATCCAGGGTGATGTCCGACTCTTCCTTGAGGGTGCCCTGGACTTCCTTCACCAGGCCGTCCTTGCCCTCGTTCAGCAGGGCCTCCGGGGGACGGCTCGCCACCAGCCGCTCCGGGTAGTCCGCGGTGCTGACGGAGTAGACGGTGTTGTCCTCGGTGCGCACGGTGAAGGCCGCGGTGTTCACCGTGTTGGCGCCCAGCGGGATCTGCCTGCGCGCGACCTGGGGCTCCATCGGCATGCCGATGGTGAAGCCTTCCGCTGCCTCGTAGGGCTTGAATTCCGGGGCCGGGGTGGCCGCGGTGCCATCCGCGCCCGGAGTGGGCTCGTTGGGCACGTCCTCGATGGTGGAGGTGGCCGAGGGACCACCGGTGCCGCCCGAGGAGGAGCCGTCGGTCTTCTGCTGGTTGGCGCACGCGCCGGCGATGAGCGCGAGCGTGGTAAGCGAGGCAAGGAGGAGGCGGGACAACGGGCGCATGGGCACGCTTCCTGAGCGGGAAGTGGAAGAAAACAGCTTGTCCTGTCGGACGCTAGACGAAGTCCTCCGCCGCTGACTACCCGAGTTTCGACGCGGCGCGAGCAACTTGCCCTGGCCCCGCCCCCGGAAGCGTCCGGGGGCGGACACCGAGCCGGGGCCGGAAAGTCGGCGCGGGAGGGCTATTCCCCCAGGTACGCGCGCCGAATCTCGGCGCTCTCCAGCAGCGCCTTGCCGGGGCCGGCCATCACCACCTCGCCCGTCTCCAGCACGTAGCCGTAGTGGGCGGCGTTGAGGGCCAGGTGCGCGTTCTGCTCCACCAGCAGCACGCTGACGCCGGTGGCGTTCACCTCGCGCAGGGTGCGGAAGATGGTCTCCGTCACCTGCGGCGCCAGGCCCAGGGACGGCTCGTCCAGCAGCAGCAACTGCGGCTTGCTGAGCAGCGCCCGGGCGATGGCCAGCATCTGCTGCTCGCCGCCGGACAGCGTGCCCGCCAGCTGCTTCTGACGCTCGCGCAGCACCGGGAACAAGCCAAAGCCCTTGTCCATGTCCAGGCGCACCTGGGCGGTGTCCTTGCGCAGGTAAGCGCCCAGCTCCAGGTTCTCGAACACGGTGAGGTTGGGGAAGATGCCCCGGCCCTCCGGCGCGTGCGCCATGCCGCGCGGCACCAGCTGGTGCGCCTTCAAGCCCGTGATGTCCTGCCCCGCGAGCGTGATGCGGCCCGCGGTCGGCTTGAGCATGCCGCTCACCGCGCGCAGGGTGCTCGTCTTGCCCGCGCCGTTGGCGCCGATGAGGGCCACCATCTCGCCCTTGCCCACCGTCAGGGACACGCCCCGGAGCGCCTGGATGGCGCCGTAGCGGACCTGGATGCCCTCCACCGACAGGAGCGGCTCGAACGCGCGCCGCTCGCCCAGCACCTTCACCGGCTCGCTCACGCCGCGCCTCCGTGGGACTCCAGGTAGCTGTCGCCCAGGTACGCCTCGATGACCTTGCGGTCGCTGCGCACTTCCGCCGGAGCGCCGCGGGCGATGGTCTCGCCGTGGTCCAGCACGGTGATGCGCTCGCAGATGCCCATCACCAGCTTCATGTCGTGCTCGATGACCAGCACCCCCAGCGAGAACTCGTCGCGCAGCCGGCGGATGAGCACCATCAGGTCCGCCTTCTCACGCGTGTTCATGCCCGCCGCGGGCTCGTCCAGCAGCAGCACCTTGGGGCGGGTGCCCAGCGCGCGGGCGATCTCCAGCCGGCGCTGCTCGCCGTACGGGAGGTTCTTCGCCTCTTCATCGCGGCGGTGCGACAGGCCCATGACCTCCAGCAGGTGCTCCGCCTGGCGCGTCAGCTCGCGCTCCTCGGCCTGGAAGCCGGGGGTGAGCAGCAGCGCGCGCCACCAGTCGCGGTAGTTGCGCATCGCCGTGCCCGCCTTCGCCAGGGGGCCCATGACCACCGGGTGCAGCGCGCCTTGCGCGCGGCAGGCCACCTTCACGTTGTCCAACGCCGTCAGGGCGCGGAACAGGCGGATGTTCTGGAACGTGCGCGCCAGGCCCAGGTGGTTGATTTGATGCGGCACCCAGCCGTTCACCCGCTGCCCGGCCACGCGCACCTCGCCCTCGGTGGGCTGGTACACGCCGGTGAGCACGTTGAACGCGGTGGACTTGCCCGCGCCGTTGGGACCAATCAGGCCCAGCAGGTCACCCTGTCGCACGGTGAGGTTGAAGTCCGTGAGGGCCTTGAGGCCCCCGAAGCGGATGCTCACGCCGGACGCCTGGAGCAGCGCGTCGCCAGGAGCTGGAGTCACGGCGGCGCTCATGTCAGCCCCTTCTTCTTCCGGGGAAGCCACCGGGGCAGCACGTCCCAGAGCTCCTTCGTGCCGAACAGGCCCTGCGGCCGGGCCAGCATCAGCACCACCAGCAGGAGGCCGTACACGGGCATGCGGATTTGATCCACCTTCTGCGCCAGGCTGCCCTCCGCGCCCAGCGCGCCGAACAGCGAGCGCAGGCCTTCGGGCAGCAGCGTGAGGAAGATGGCCGCGACGATGGCGCCCGTGCTGGAGCCCAGCCCGCCCAGCACCACCATGACGACGATCTCCATGGACTTCACGAAGGTGAACGAGCCCGGGTTGATGATGGGCACGAAGTGCGCGAACAGGCCGCCCGCGATGCCCGCGAAGAACGACGAGATGACGAACGCGCGGACCTTGTAGCCAGTGGTGTCCACGCCCATGGCCTCCGCGGCCACTTCGTCCTCGCGGATGGCCCACAGGCTGCGGCCGTGGCTGGAGCCCGCGATGCGCCGGGCCACCAGCACCACCAGGAAGACCCAGAAGTACACCATGGCCACGCTGGAGTACTGCGGGATGCCGGACAGGCCCAGCGCGCGGCCGAAGGCCTCCGTGTTCTGCACCACCACGCGGATGATTTCGCCGAAGCCCAGCGTCACGATGGCCAGGTAGTCCCCGCGCAGCCGCAGCGAAGGCAGGCCCACCAGGAAGCCACACAGCGCCGCGCAGGCGCCGCCCGCGAGCAGCGCCACGGTGAAGAGCACCTGGTCGCTGGCGGCCACCGGCAGGAAGGACAGCGCCACCTCCTTCAACTCCAGGGACGTGACGCCCGCGATGTACGCGCCCACGGCCATGAAGCCCGCGTGGCCAATGGAGAACTGGCCCGTCATGCCGTTCACGATGTTGAGGCTCACCGCGAGGATGATGTTCACCCCCACCACGGACAGCAGGTACGTGGCGAAGGGCGAGGTGTCCAGCAGCACCTCCGCCAGCGCCAGCACCGGCACCGCGAGGAGCACGGGCAGGATGCCGCGCAGGGCCGGGGGCACGCGGCCCACGGACTCGTCGGCCAACGTCGTCGCGCTTCCAGCCATCAGACCTTCTCCGCCGCGACGCGGCCGAACAGACCGCCCGGCTTCACCAGCAGCACCAGGATGAGGAAGCCGAAGGCCACCGCGTCACGCCAGGTGCTGGCCGCGTAGCCCACCACGAACTCCTCCACCAGGCCCAGCAGGAGCGCGCCCACCACGGCGCCCGGCACGTTGCCGATGCCACCGATGACCGCCGCCACGAAGGCCTTGAGGCCCACGTACAGGCCCATGAGAGGGCTCACGGACGTGTCCTTGATGGCGTAGAGCAGGCCCGCGCCCGCCGCCAGCGCGCTGGAGAGCATGAACGTCAGCGCGATGATGCGGTCGGTGGGGATGCCCATCAGCGCCGCGGTGCGGTGGTCGTAGGACACCGCGCGCATCGCCTTGCCGAAGCGCGTCCGGTACACGAGGAACTGGAGCCCGGCCATCAGCGCCACGGCGATGAGGAAGCTGATGACCTGCCAGTTCCACACCACCACGTCGCGGTCGCCAATGATGAACCACTCGCTGGGGACGATGACCTCCGGGAAGGCCCGGGGGGACGCGCCCGGCAGGAAGCCGATGTCCAGCTGGAAGCCGTACGACAGCGCGAACGAGATGCCGATGGCGGTGATGAGCGCGGTGAGGCGAGGCTTCTCGCGCAGCGGCCGGTAGGCGAAGCGCTCGATGAGGAAGCCGAACAGCGCGCACCCCACCATGGCCACCGCGAAGATGACGACCACGCCCCACAGGGAACGCTGCGCCTCGCGCCCGAGGGCGAAGGCGGTCGCGTAGCCCATGTAGACGCCGACCATCATCACGTCGCCGTGGGCGAAGTTGATGAGCTTGAGGACGCCGTACACCATCGTGTAGCCCAGCGCGACCAGGGCGTAGATGGTGCCGGCGGCCAGACCATTGATGAGGTGCTGGAGAAGCTGCGACATGCCGGGGTGGGCCCTGGGTTACGGCGAGATGGTGGTGACGTAGGTGGACTTGCCGTCCGCGACCTTCAGCACCACGGCGGACTTCACCGCGTTGCGCTTCGCATCCAGCGTGATGTTGCCCGCCACGCCGGGGAAGTCCTTCGTCTTCGCGATGGCCGCGCGCAGGGCCGGGCCGCTGGTGTCCGGGGCGTTCTTGAGCGCTTCAATCGCGACGCGCGCGGCGTCGTAGCCCAGCGCCGCGAGCGCGTCCGGCACCGCGCCGTTGTTGTCCGCCTTGTAGTCCGCGATGAACTTCTTCACGCGCTCGTCCGGGTTGTCCGGCGAGTAGTGGTTGGAGAAGTAGCTGCCGTCAATGGCGCTGCCGCCCAGCTCGAAGAGCTTCTCGGAGTCCCAGCCGTCGCCGCCCATCAGCGGCACCTTCAGGCCCAGCTCGCGCGCCTGGCGGGCGATGATGCCCACCTCGCTGTAGTAGCCCGGCACGTAGATGCCCTCCGGCTGCGTCTTCTTGATGGCCGTCAGCTGCGCGCGGTAGTCCGTGTCGCCCTGGCTGTAGCTCTCCGTGGCGGTGATTTTCCCGCCCATCTCCGCGAACTTCTGGCGGAACACCTCCGTGAGGCCAATGGAGTAGGCGCTCTTGTTGTCCTGGAGCACCGCGACCTTGTTGAGCTTGAGGTTCTCCCGCGCGAACTTCGCCATCACGAAGCCCTGGAACGGGTCGATGAAGCAGACGCGGAAGATGTTGTCGCCCTTCTCCGTCACGGAGGGGTTGGTGGACGACGGGGTGATCATGGGCACGCCGGCCGCCTGCGCCTTCTCCGCCATGGCCAGGGAGCTGGACGAAGCCACCTCGCCCAGGATGAGCGCCACCTTGTCCTGCGTGATGAGGCGGGTGACGGCCTGCGCGGCCTCCTCCGGCTTGCTCTGGTCGTCGTACACGCGCACGACCAGCTTCTTGCCCTTCACGCCGCCGGCCGCGTTGGCTTCCTTCACCGCCAGCGCGATGCCGTTGCGGGTGGAGATGCCGAACGTCGCCTGACCGCCCGTCAGCGCGCCCACTTCGCCCAGCACGATGACGTCATCACCCGCCGGGGGCGTGCCGCCCTGCGCGGTGGCCGGGGCCTGCGTCGAGGGGGCGCCTCCCGCCTCTCCCGTGGGCTGCGTCTTCTTCTCGCAGGCGGCCGCCAGGACGGCGAGCGCGGCGAGGAGCATCGGGGCAAGTCGTCGCATGTGGGGGCTTCCTCCGGGGGAGATGACGGGCAAAGCCCCGGTATTCTAGGGGAGCCCTCCCCATGGGTCAAGCGCACAGCTTGGCTCCGGAGTCCCGCCAACACCCCGAAACATCGCTGTCGCGACCCCCTGCCCCAACCCCAAGTGCGCGCCAGGTCCGCTCAGGGCTCCAGCCAGTAGTGCTCCCGGCCCGACGGTCCCCGGCGGATCCTCGGGGGGACCTGGGGCCCGGCCTCTTGCGCCTCGCCGTCCTCCCAGGGCGCCATGTCCTCGTGCGTCAGCGACCACCCGGCGGAGGGAGGGTCCTCCGCGTCCGGCAGCACGGTGGGCGTCCAGGTGAAGGGCTCCAGGACTGGCGCCTCTTCCGGAATGGACTCCGGAAGCGCCGCCCCCGAGCGGCGGCGCAGGAATCGGCCCGCCACCAGCAGTCCCACCGCGCCAGTCATCCATCCGAGTCCCCGGCCAGGTCTCGTGGCTCGCATCGCAGACGCCTCCTCGTGCGGGCCGGACCCTCCGGACTCGCGCTCTCACAGTGAGGTGTGGGGACGCGCGCGGCCAGCGTGAAGCCCGGGGGGTCCGCTCCCGCATGCCCGCCCTCCTGACAGGGAGCGGGGAGGCGTCCGGCACGGCGTTGCCAACGGCGTACGGCGTACCGAGCCCCTGGAGCATCCAGCACCAGGGGTTTTCTTGGGCGTCATTGAACCCACTTTTCGGGTGATGGCCGTGGCGGACACTTCAGCGTCCACTTCCCCCCAGGAAACCCTCTCCAGCGCGCTGGACGGCCCTGGCGTTCCGCTCGCGACCACATCCGACCCGACGTGAAGGCACAAGGAGCCAAGTCCATGATGATCAAGCGCAACGACATCAAGGAAGGGATGACGGTCCGCAGCAGCGACGGCGAGAAGCTGGGCAAGGTGTTCGCCGTGAGCGAGGGCGAGTTCCACATCGAGAAGGGGATGTTCTTCCCGAAGGACTACCTGGTCCGCTACCTGGAGGTGAGCGACATCCGCAACGGGGAGATCTACCTCAACCACGGCCGCGAGGCGCTGCGAGGGCTGTCCGACGCCGGCGCCGTGGGCGCGACCGCGGCGACGGCCACCGGCGGCACCATGGGTGGCATTGGCGCGGGGCTGAAGACGGGCACCCAGAAGGTCGGGGACGTGGCCCGGACCGGCGCGGAGAAGATCGGCATCAAGGAACGGGAGCTGAAGGAGCGCGAGCTGCGCACCGACATCCGAGCCGAGGAGCGCGAGCTGCGCACCGACATCCGAGCCGCCGAGCGCATCGCGAACGAGGACGTCACGCTGCGCACGCACCATGAGGAGCTGGGCGTCACCAAACGCCAGCGCTCCGCGGGCGAGGCGCAGGTGCGCAAGATTGTCGTCGAGGAGCGGAAGACGGTGGAGGTCCCGCTGCGCCACGAGGAGGTGGAGGTGGTGCGCCGGGCGGTGAAGGGCGACAACATTCCCGGCGACGTGGCGGACTTCCGGGAGGAGACCATCCGCATCCCCCTGAGCGCGGAGGAGGCGGAGCTGACCAAGCGCGCGTACACGGACGAGGAGATCACCATCCACAAGCGCCCCATCGAGGAGCGCCGCAGCATGGAGGGCCGCGTCCGCCACGAGGAGCTGGAGGACGTGAAGGTGGTGCGCACCGAGCCCAACGTGGACGAGGAGAAGCGCCGCGCCGGCTACCGCGCGGACGCGGACATCGACCCGCTCAAGCGCTCGTAGCGCGGACGGGATGGAAGCCTCGAACAGTCCTTGTGCTCCGCCCCCGCATGCCGCGCCTTCACGCGCGCGGTGTGCGGGGGAGGTGGCGCATCGTCATGTCAGCGCGGAGTGCGGGTGGGCGGCGGCGCGCGGGTGGGGGCCTCCCGCTGGCGGTCCACGGCGGTCTCCAGCCGCTGCGAGTCGCGCAGACGCTCCGGGAACAACCGTCCCGCCAGCGCCGCCAGTGCCGTATCGCGCGCGGGGGGACACGCGGCCACCAGCCGGTCCGCCATGGCGTGCGCGGTGGGGAAACGGGCCTCGGGGTCCTTGGACAGCGCCACCGACAGCACGTTCCACAGGGGCGCGAGCACCTCCGGAGGCCTCGTCAGCTTCTCCTGGCAGATGGCCTTCATGGTGTCCAACTCGTCCTCGCGCTCGAAGGCGCGTCGTCCCGTGAGGGCCTGGTAGAGGACGAGCCCCATGGCGAACAGGTCGCTTCGCGCGTCCAGCTTCTGGCCCAGCGCCTGCTCCGGGGACATGTAGAGCGGCTTGCCCTTCACGATGCCCGGCAGCGTCACCGTGCGCTGCGCGCGCACCTTGGCCACGCCGAAGTCCAGCACCTTCACCTGGCCGTCGAAGCCCACCATCACGTTGTGCGGCGACAGGTCGCGGTGCACCAACTCCAGGGACGCGCCGTCCTCGCCCTTGAGCGAGTGCGCGGCGTGCAACCCCATCAGCGCCTGCGACACGATGGCGGACACCACGGCCGGCTCCAGCGGCCCCTTGTTGGCGCGCAAGAGCCGGTCCAGGTCGATGCCGTTCACCAGCTCCATGGCCATGTAGTACGCGCCCTGCGCCTCGCCGAAGTCGTAGACGTGCACCAGGTTGGGGTGCGACAGCCGCAGGCCGATGCGCGCCTCGTCCAGGAACTGCTGCACCATCTCCGGCTGCGCCGTCAGGTGGGGCAGGATGCGCTTGAGCGCCACCAGCCGCCCCAGCCCCTCCGGCCCACGCGTGCGCGCGATGAGCACCTGCGCCATGCCGCCCGTGCCCAGGGGCTTCACGACCTCATAGCGGCCAATGCGCCCGCGGTTGACGGGCGTGCCCTCCACGTCCAGCTCGTCCAGCCGCTCCAGCGGTCCCCGGCCGTCCGTCAGCGCCAGGAAGGACAGCACCGCGGAGTCCAGCTGCTCGCCAATCGCCTCCACCAGCCCCATCACCCGCTGGCCGCCGTCCTCGAAGGCCCCATCCACCACCAGCCCCAGTCCGCCCAGGTTCAGCCGCCCCAGGGTGAGCTGCTGGCAGAAGAGCATCCGGCCTTCGCGCAGCTTCCGGGGGCCGCTCCAGTGGGCCGCCTCGAAGACGTCCACGCCCAGCTCGCCCAGCACGCGCGTCAGCACCGGGCCGCGCGTGCCCCGGAGCGAAACGAAGCCCGCCTTCGCGTGCACCATGCGAGCGCACTGCGTGAGGAACACATCCAGGCCGGTGTCGAGGTCCAGACCCCGCTCCAGGCAGTCCTCGAGGATGTCGTCGGCCATCCGGTTCACGGCCATCAGGCCGCGCAGGAAGGCCAGCTCTTCTTCCGGAGATTGGAACGCCACGCGTCCATCAATACCCGAAAACCCGGCGGGGATGGAGCGCCCACCGGGTGGGGCGTCAGACGCGCTCGCGGTCCACGCGCACCATCGGCGACAGGCGCTCCGGCAGTTCACCCAGCTCCGGCGTCGCGCGGGTCACGGGGTGCTCCAGCAGCCCGTGGCGGTCCAGCATGTACTCCAGGTGCGCCACGCGCGCGCGCAGCGCCTCCAGCTCCCCCGCGGGCCGGGCCTGGACCTCGCGCACGCGCAGCCACGTCTCAATCACGGGCTTGAGGGCGAAGCGCAGCGTGAGGCCGAGCAGCGGCACACCGACGGTCATGCCGGTGACCATGATGATCATGACGGCTTCGGTCAGTTCCATGAGGGAGGCTCCGGGGAAAAAGAGGCGGACCCCCGGGCCTACGAACGGGGGGACCGGGCGATTGCACCGCCCGGCCCGCGCCCGGGGTGAGGCATCAGCCGGACTTGGCCTGGTCCGTGTAGATGGCGTCCGCGATGCGGTACGCGCTGCCCTCCAGCCGCTGGAAGGCCTCCTTCAAGACGCCCGCGTCGGAGGTGTTGAGCACGGAGCGCAGGCGCTCCAGGTCCGCCTGGATTTCGCCCTTGTCCTTCTCCGACAGGAGGCTGGCGTACTCCTCCAGGCTCTTCTCCGTGGTGTAGATGAGCCCGTCCGCGTTGTTGCGCAGCTCCGCCAGCTCCTTCTTCTTCTTGTCGTCCGCGGAGTGCGACTGGGCGTCGTTGATCATCCCCTGGATTTCGGCTTCCGACAGGCCGGAGTTGCCCACCACGCGCACCTGCTGCTGCTTGCCGGTGCCCAGGTCGCGCGCGCTCACGTGCACGATGCCGTTCGCGTCGATGTCGAAGGACACTTCAATCTGCGGCACGCCGCGCGGCGCGGGCGGGATGCCGACCAGTTCGAAGCGCGCCAGCGTCTTGTTGTCCGCCGCCATCTCGCGCTCGCCCTGGAGGACGTGCACGGACACGAGCGGCTGATTGTCCACCGCGGTGGAGAACACCTGGCCCTTCTTGCAGGGGATGGTGGTGTTCTTGTCGATGATCTTCGTGAAGACGCCGCCCGCGGTCTCCACGCCCAGGGACAGCGGCGTGACGTCCAGCAGGAGGACGTCCTTCACCTCGCCCTTGAGCACGCCGCCCTGGATGGCGGCGCCCACGGCGACGACTTCATCCGGGTTGATGCCCTTGTGGGGCTCCTTGCCGAAGAACTCCTTCACCTTCTGCTGCACGCGCGGCATGCGCGTCATGCCGCCCACCAGGAGGACCTGGTTGATGGCCTGCGCGGTGAGGCCCGCGTCCTTGAGCGCGATGCGGCACGGCTCGATGGAGCGGTCGATGAGGTCCGCGACCAGGGCCTCGAAGGTGGACCGGTCCACGGTCTCCGTGAGGTGCTTGGGGCCAGACGCGTCCGCGGTGATGAACGGGAGGTTGACCTCCGTCTCCGGGGCGCTGGACAGCTCGTGCTTGGCGCGCTCCGCCGCCTCCTTCAGGCGCTGGAGCGCCATGCGGTCCTTGCGCAGGTCCAGGCCATTGTTCTGCTCCGCGAAGCGCTTGGCCAGGTAGTCGATGAGGCGCTGGTCGAAGTCCTCGCCACCCAGGAACGTGTCGCCGTTGGTGCTCTTGACCTCGAACACGCCGGCGGTGAGCTCCAGGATGGAGATATCGAACGTGCCGCCGCCCAGGTCGTAGACGGCGACGCGCTCCGTGGTGGCGTCCTTCACCTTGTCCAGGCCGTACGCGAGCGCCGCGGCCGTGGGCTCGTTGATGATGCGCAGCACGCTCAAGCCCGCGATGCGGCCCGCGTCCTTCGTCGCCTGGCGCTGACTGTCGTTGAAGTAGGCGGGGACGGTGATGACGGCCTCGGTGACGGGCTCTCCGAGGTAGTCCTCCGCCGTCTGCTTCATCTTCATCAGCACGATGGCGCTGACTTCCGGCGGGCTGTAGCCCTTGCCGCGAATCTCCACCCAGGCGTCGCCGTTGGGGCTGGCCGCCACCTTGAAGGAGGAGACGCCAATGGCCTTCTTCGCCTCCGGCGAGTCGAACTTGCGGCCGATGAGGCGCTTGGCCGCGAAGACCGTGTTCTCCGGGTTGGTGATGGCCTGCCGCTTGGCAATCTGGCCCACCAGGCGTTCACCGGAGTCGGTGAAGCCCACCATGGAGGGCGTGGTGCGGCTGCCTTCGCTGTTGGGGATGACCACCGGCTCGCCGCCTTCCATCACGGCGACGCAGGAGTTGGTGGTGCCCAGGTCGATTCCAATCACCTTCGCCATGACTACTGACTCCCCCCGGAGGAACTGTCGGACGGCGCGGAAGTCTGGGGCTCCGCGCTCTTGCCTTCTTCAGACGCCTTCGGTGCTTCCGTGCCGGCCGCGGGCGCGGCGGCTTCCGGCGCCGCGGCAACGGGCTCCGGCGCCGCGACGACTTCTGGCGCGCGGGCGACGACGACCATGGCGGGACGCACCAGGCGGTCGTTGAGATGGAAGCCACGCGTCACTTCAAAGAGCACGTGGCCCGCCGGGACTTCCGCGGACTCCACCT
Source organism: Corallococcus sp. AB032C (assembly GCF_003668935.1). Lineage (NCBI taxonomy): Bacteria > Pseudomonadati > Myxococcota > Myxococcia > Myxococcales > Myxococcaceae > Corallococcus > Corallococcus sp. AB032C. The sequence continues at coordinate 80,265 of NZ_RAWP01000028.1, forward strand.
GCTGGATGGCTTCGTGCAGGCGCGGGTCGAAGGGCTGGCCCTTGGCGGAGAAGCCCTTCACACCGTGGCGGCCGAGCGAGTCCTCGAAGGACTTGCGCGTCATGGCCACGCCCTTCTGGAAGCTGTCGAAGTCGGGGGACTTGCTGGCGGCGTCGAGCGCGCGGTCCATGTTGTCCACCACGGGGAGCAGGTCCTTGAGGAGCTTCTCCACGCCGAACTTCTGGACGTCCTCCTTCTCCTTCTGCGCGCGCTTGCGGTAGTTCTCCAGGTCCGCGGCGGAGCGGATGGCCCGGTCCTGGAAGTCCTTGGCGCGCTCGTGCGCCTCCTTCAGGCGCTCCAGCGTCTCGCGGGCCTTGGTCTGGCTGAACTCCAGCTGCGCGCGCAGCGACTCCACCTCCTGGCGGAGCGCGGCCGCGTCCTCGGTGGGGGGAGCGACTTCGGGGGTGGAGACGTCCGCTTCGGCGGCCGGGGCGGAGACGTCCAGCTCCACCTCCGTCTCCGAGCCCGCACTGTCCGCGTCTCCGTCCATCCGACGCTCGACGCTGCGAACCGCCTCGTCGATCACGTCCTGCCCGATGTCCGTCTGGAGGCTGTCCTTGTCTTTGGTACCCGACACGGCGCGCACTATCTCACGCGACGCTGAGCGATCCAACAGGACCCGGGGCGGTCGCGCATGCCCGGCGTGCGGGCAGGCGCGACTTCATGGGCAGCGGAACTTCACGCCCCGGGCGCGGGTTTCTTGCGGCCCAACGTTTTCTTGGAAGCTGGTTTCTTCGGGGCCCGGGCGCCCTTGGCGGCGGCGGGAGCGCTCGCGGTCTTCTTGCGCCCGATGGACTTGCTGCCCCCCTTGGACGCGCCGGAGCTCTTGGCGCGGGGCGGGCGGCTGGGGGCGGCCTCCTCCTCCGGGGCTGCCTTGGCCGTCTTGGCGGCCTTGGCTTCGGCGTCGGGCGCGGAGGCGGTGCCGGTGGTGGAGCCGGGCTTGAAGGCCTCCTCGACGGAGGTCTCCACGCGGCGCACGGCGGTCTCGATCTTCTCCGCGGCGGTCTTGGTGGTGGCGGCGGCCCAGGTGCGCAGCTGCACGAGGCCTTCCTTCACCTTGGCCTGCTTCTCCGGGTCCTTCACTTCCTTGAGGAGACGCTCGGCCTCGCCGCGGAGGTCGTCCGTGGTGCGCTTGAGGTCCTCGCCGGTGCGCTTGAGGAACTCCATCAACTGCCTGTCCCACTTCTCGGCCATGACGCGTCTCCTCCGTCGTCTGCTCGAACCCATCCAACTGCACGTGTGGACCGCGCGCAAAGCCTTCCGCGCTGTCCGTGTACGACGGCGGAGCGCGCCATCGATTGCCGTGTGGCAGTGCGTCAGGGGCTCCGCCGGGGTGCAAGAGGGGGGGCGCGCGACAGTCGGATGGCAGACACGTTAAGGTGCGTGCCCTCTTCCGGGGAGGCCGCGTTGGGGCGGGCCCGGTGCTGGAGTGTTCCCCTATGTCGTCCCGGTCCTTCCGAGCGGTGTCATCGCTCGTCGTGCTCACGTCCCTGTTCGCGCTGGTGGCCTGTGGTTCCAACGAACCGGAAACCACGGGGCCGGTGCTGCCCCAGGTGACGCTGCCGGCGGCCACGGTGGGGGCGGTCTACGAGAAGGTGCTGACGGCGACGGGCGGCACGGCGCCGCTCACGTATTCGGTGGACCAGGTGCCGCCGGGCTTCTCCTTCTATGGAGACAGCGGGCGGCTGGTGGGCCCGGCGACGACGGCCGGCGAGTGGACGCTGACGATGGTGGTGCGCGACGCGAAGGGCGCCCAGCACACGCGAGGCTATCCGTTGCGCGTGTGGCCGGCGCCGGTCATCACCACGACGTCGCCGCTGCCCTCCACGAAGGAGGGCAGCCTCTACACCTTCACCTTCACCTCCACGGGCGGGGCGCCGCCCCTGACCTGGTCGCAGGCGGGCGGAGCGATTCCGGACGGCCTGACGCTGACGGAGGACGGGGTGCTGACCGGCACGCCCCAGGGCCCGGCGCTGTATGAGTTCACGGTGCGGGTGGAGGACGCCAACGGCGCCCACGCGGAGGCGGTCATCCAGCTGCCCCTGACCACGTCGACCGGGGAGCTGCCCGACGGCGGTCCGGTGACGGATGGCGGGACGAAGACGGACGGCGGCACGACGGACGGCGGGACGAAGACGGATGGCGGGACGCAGCCGACGGCGGTGCCGTTGAAGGTGGGCAACTGGAACATCGAGTGGTTCGGCTCCACGGCCGAGGGCCCCTCGGACGAGGCGCTGCAGCTGGCCAACGCGACCGCGGTCATCGCGGACGCGGGGCCGGACGTGCTGGGCGTGGCGGAGATCGTCGGCGTGGACGCGTTCAACTCGCTGACGGCGAACCTCAGCGGCTACAGCGGCCTGCTCGCGGGTGATGGCTGGTACGGCCCCACGGCCCAGAAGGTGGGCCTGCTCTACAAGACGAGCACGGTGCAGCTGGTGAGCTCGAACGTCGTGCTGACGGACTGCGCGCAGGACTTCGCGTACCGGCCGCCGCTGCGCGTGGACCTGAAGGTGCTCCGGGGCAGCTCTCCGGTGGACCTGACTGTGATGGTGCTGCACATGAAGGCGTACGCGGAATATGACTCGTACGTGCGGCGCCAGGGCGCGGCGTCGTGCCTCAAGAACTACCTGGACACGAACCTGCCGACGCAGAACGTGATGGTGCTGGGCGACTGGAACGACGACGTGGACGCGTCCATCTACTATTTGCCGCCTGTGAATTCCGACCCGGCAAAACCGGCTCCATCACCCTACGTGGACTTCGTGAGCGACTCCGCTCGCTACAAGTTCCTCACCCAGCCGCTGTCGGAGTCCGGGACGCGCTCGACGGTGAGCAACAGCCAGTTCATCGACCATCAGCTGGTGACGAACGAGCTGGCGGCGTACCACGTGGCGAACTCCACGAAGGTGCTCAATCCGAGCATCGTCAGCTACAAGAACACCACGTCGGACCACTACCCCATCTTCAGCGACTTCAACTTCGGCTCGGCCGGGCAGTCGGGAAGCGTGAAGGTCACGGCGCCCAACGGCGGTGAGACGCTGAATGCGGGCCAGACGTTCAACATCACCTGGACGTCCAGCAACGTGTCGCAGGTGAACATCACGTACACGCTGGATGGGACGGTGTGGCGCGCGGTGGCGTCAGGCCTGACGGCGTCCACCAGCCGCTACGCGTGGACGGTGCCCAGCGAGTCCTCCACCTCCGTGCGGGTGCGCGTGGCGGACGCGGCGCGCGCGGACGTGGCGGACGTGAGCGACGGGGTGTTCACGCTGACGCGGCCGACGCAGCAGGTGTTCATCAACGAGTACCTAGCGCAGCCGCTCAATAATGCCGCGGGGACGCCGGATTACGACCAGCAGTTCGTGGAGATCTACAACGCGGGTCCGGGGTCGGTGGATCTGAGCGGCTGGAAGATCCACGACGCGAAGTCGTACTCGGGCGCGGACCCGGCACGGCACACGTTCGTGTCGGGCACGGTGTTGCCGGCGGGCAAGGCCTACGTGGTGTACTCGGGGTCGACCGCGCTGCCAGCGGGGGCGCAGTACTCGACGTACTCCAACGGCGGCTTGGGGCTGCGGTTCGACCGGGGCGTGAACCAGGGTGGCGCGGGTGACATCGTGTACCTGGTGCGCGCGGACGGGACGGTGCAGGACAGCCACTCGTACCAGACCTCCAGCATGCCGGTGGACCCTGGCTATTCGTTCAACCGGAAACCGGACCTGAGCCCCACGGGGATCTGGGTCGAGGGCTACAGCCTTTTCAATAAGGCCTCGACCCCGGGCAAGAAGGCGGACAACACCGCGTTCTGAAGCGCTTCGCGCTGACATGACTTCCACCTGGGGTTCTGCTTGGGTGGAAGGATGCGCGTCTGGGTTCATCTGAGAAGAATCGCCACGGCCGTGGTGTTGTGCGTGTGGCTCGCGGCCTGTGGCGGGACGCGTGGGGCGGTGGCTCCGCCTTCGCGGGAGGAGCTGCCCCGCCAGGTGCTGCTTCTGAGGGAGGCCCCGGATGGGAGCTTCACCCAGGAGTGGCGGCCGGCGGAGGACTTCGACCTCGCCCACTACGTGAAGGCCCCCGAGGGCCGGCGCATCGTGCGGACGGCGCGCTCCGTTCGGGACTGTGACGCGGAGAACCGCGAGTGCATCCAGGAATGCATGAGCCGGCCATTGGGGAGCGACTTCAGTCACATCACGAAACGGCCCGGGCTTGGTGGCAAGGAGGAGTACTGCGTCCGCCGATGCAAACAGCCCTACCTGGACTGCATCGACCTTGAGAAGCTCCGGCCGCAGGAGCTTTCCTCGCTGGATGCGGTCTCCGAATGGGCCCGGCGCAACCAACGCGCCATCCTGGTGGGCAGCGTGGTGGTCATCGCAGGGGTCGCGTTTGTCGTCGTCTCAGCGGGCGTGGGGCTCATCGTGCTCGCGCCCGCGCTGCTTCTGACGACGTCATCCGTGGCCCCAGCACAACACCTGGTGGAGAGCGCACCATGATGCACTTCTTCGACAAGTTGGAGGTCCTGGGACGGCACTACTCGGAGAGCACCTCTGAGGAGGAGAAGCAGGCCTTCATCTTCGCGATGGACGCCATCTACTTCATCCTGGGCACCGGGCAGGGCACCGAGTTTGAAGCATATGTCCAAAGCCAGGAGGCTTCCGCGCCTCCGTTGGTCATCGCCCGGTTCAAGACCCGAGAGGAGGCGGAAGCCGCGATGAACGCGCGCAAGCCCCAAGTCGATTCGGCACGCGTGCTGATTGGAGACGACTACTACTCCGCCATGTTCGTCCCAGCCACGGGGCGGACCCACCTGGTCTTCATGCCCCCCTTCATGGAGCATTACCTCCAGGAGATGGCGGATGAGCGGCGCCAGCCTTCGGGACTGTCCTTCTCCACGAAGGCAGAGGCGGAGGCGTGGATGAACCAGCAGCCCACGCCGCCCCAGCAGGTGGTCATCGACGTCGCGGGGGCGCCGTATCTGGCCGCCTACCACCACCGCATCGACTACCGCGTCCTCTATCCCCTGCCCGCCCCCACGCCCCCATCGCAGGAGCCGTGAGGGCGGCACGGTGAGGGCTACAACCGGAACTGCACGCGCACGCCCGGCTGGATCCAGACGTGGATCTGCTTCTCGTCATCGGAGAGGTCGTTGCTGATCTCCGCGGCATTGCCCAAGCGGATCGCGCCCTTGTTGTACTGCCCCACGGACGCGGAGATGTAAGGCCCCACCGCGATGGAGCGGGTGAGCTGGAGGTCCACGCCGAAGTGGGCGTGGCCCAGGTCATAGCCCTCGAGCTTGAACCAGGCGCTGTTGGAGCCTTCGCCCACCTCCAGCGAGCCGATCTCATAGCCCACGCCCACGCCCACCCACGGCGAGACGAAGCCGGCCGGCCGGAAGTGGTAGTCCAGGTCGATGCCGAAGCGCAGGACCTTGCTCTTGCAGTCCGCGCCGTCCGCGCACTCGTCACCGGGACCGGAGCCGATGCCGTACTGGAAATAGGCGCCCAGCGAGAGCTGCCGGTTGAAGAAATAGGAGACGTCCACCTGCGGCGCCACGGTGCTGCCGAACGTGTCCTTCAGCGAGAGGTCCGTGCCGGAGTCGCCCACCGGAATGCCAAAGGCGCCGCGCACGCCCAGCGCGAGCCCGGAGCTCTTGGGCTCCTGGGCCGCCGCCGGCAACGCGCCCAGGCAGGAGGTCAGCGCCAGCGATGCGATGAAGTGTCGAGCAGTCATGTCGTCCAGGGTGAAGGGGCCGTCTTCCGACGGCGTGGGTTGGATGTTGGCGGCGCCACGCATTGCAAGCCCACGGCCAGGGTTCACAGGATGCGGGCGCCCGGGCTTCGCACGTCGCGGGGCATTGGAACAGCACCAAAGCGCGACAGGAATGTCAGTCTTTCGTTTCAGCTCATGACAGGTTCACGCCGTGCCAGAGTCCTGGAGCAAGACATGTCATCCCCGACGACCGAAGACTCCGACATCGTCCGCTGGCTGCGCGCCGAGCGCGAAGCCCGTGGGCTGGCCCGCATCGAGCTGTCCGCTTCGTTGAAGCATCAAGGGGAGCTCCTGGATGACACGTTGATCTTCACGGCGCCGGACGGAGCACTGACGTTCGGTTCGCTACCGGAAGCACCGCGCGCCCAGGTACAGGGGCTGATGCGGTGGCATCACGCGTCGGCGCCCGGGCTGGGGGATATCGCGCTGGCCATCGTCTGCGACGCGCACGCGGCGCCTCGCATCCAGATGACGGACGCGGTCACGCGGGAGCATGACGCGAAGGAGCAGGCCCGCGCGGAGGCCCACTTCGACTCGCGGAAGTACGGGCGCGCGCTGGCGCAGCGGGTGGCGGAGCTGCTGGACGCGGGGGCGGACCTGTCCATCACCGTCGACCCGCGCGAGGGCGTGTCCCGCGCGCTGTGGCGGTCCGGGGATGGCACGTACGCGCAGGGGCTCCGCTACATCCAGGGAGACGCCAGGCCGGAGCGGACCTTCGCGTCGCGGGACGAGTTCATCCGCTGGCTGGCGGAACAGAGCGACGAGTCCCTGGCGAAGGAGGGCTTCCCGGACGACCCTCGCATGTGGGGAGTGGCGACGTTCAACCGCGAGTTCTTCGCGCGGAAGACGGGCCGGCGGTCTTAGCGGCATCCACACGAACTTGTCCGACAGTCGGACAGGTTTGGACGGCCTCGACTGGCCCCCCTTTCAGCAGTGCACCCCAGTGCCGTCCCGGAACCCTGCGGCTCATGAACGAGTGAACGTCTCCATGCGCAAGGCACTCCTGCTCTCAGGGCTCATCGCATTGACTGGCGGATGCGTTCGGCACAAGCCGTCATGGACGGGGGAGGTGCAGTGGCCGGATGAACAGTCCTCGGCCTCCGTCCTCCCCTTCACCGAAGCGGGCGCCGCCATGGCCGCGGCAGGAGCGCTGCGGGAAGTGGTCCGGACCAATCCCCATCCACAGCTCTTCCATGGCTGCGCGAGCCCGGAACAGGGTCTTGATGTCGCGGTCTTCACCGGACCGACCGCCGGCCTTTACTACGTCGCCGTGGAGCAGCGGTTCAGCCGGTGTGGTGGTCCCAATGGCCGGGTCCTCGACTGGTGGCAGGTCTACGCGGTCACCCCCCAAGGCGAAGTGGTAGCGAAGGCCCCGCGCACCCCCGACGTCCCCATGGAAGTGCAGCCCGACGCAGCAGAGGTCCCCGCTGACAGCCCTGCTCCACCCACCGAGGAGCAGGCTCCGCTTCGCGAAGCACCTCCAGCCGAAAATTCGAAGGCCGAGTAGGCCTTTCCCCACGCAATCCTTGAGGTAGGCTGGGTTCTCCTTGTCCAGCCGCCGCAGCCAAAGGCCTCCCAGGCCCGTGGACTCTCATGCGTGTCACCCCTATCTGTTAGGTTTGAAGGATGGAGGTGACCTGTGATGTCGCTGTCCACTTCACTCATTCCCCTGGTGCTGACGGTCCTGATGGGCACCACGGCGGTGGCGCAGTCCCGCACTCCCGTGGTCAGGGAACGCAAGGCCCGGCAGCTCACGCTGCGCGCGGAGGAGCCGCCGGTGCTGCATCCGTTGCATGTCGCGGCCCATGAGGTGACCACCGTCACCTTCGATGCGCCCATCGTTCCGGAGTCCGTGGACCGGAGCGTGCTCGCGCCCTTCTTCTCTCGCGTGGCGGTGCATGAGGACGTGCTCGTCCTCAAGGCGTCCATGGACATCCCCGCTGGCAAGGAGCCCGTGATCACCGTGCGCTTCGCGGGACCCGGTGCTCCGGCGCAGGTGGGGTTCGTGCTCACGACCGTGGCGGCGGAGGTGGATTCCCAGGTGGAGGTGTTCCGGCAGGGGCGCACCGCGCAGGATTTGGGGAAGGAACTCGCGGACCTGCGGGCCCGGTGCGCGGTCACCGAGGCGGGGCTCGCGACGCTGCGTGCGCAGTGCGCGCTGCGTGGACTGGGCGGCGCGGTGTTGATGGGGGATGTCACTCGTGAAGGTGTCGCGGTGACCTACCTCCTGAAGCCTTCCTCGAGCCCAGGAATGACCGCTGAGAGCCCTCATGTGCTCTACCGCACGGAGAACACCCGTGCCCTGTCGACCTCGCTGATCAACGCCGTAGGGAGCGCTCCTTGGATACCGGGCTTCGCCCGGATGACACCGCGCGGGCCCAACGCACTACCGGCCCGTGAGTTCCCTCTGCTCATGCACGTGAAGCAGCTGGCGCCTGGGGAGCAAGCCACCGTGGTGGTGGAGTGGCCCGCGCTTCCGGACCTGCCCGCTGGCACGTCCTTCACACTGGAGTTGCTGGACGCAAAGGGCGAACGCGGCGTCCGCTGGGAACAGGTGACGCCATGAGCCCGCATGAGGCAACGCCCGGCGAACAGGCCGGGCCTGAGCATCACGCATCCACACAGCCCGCTCAGATAGCCCATGGCCTTGCCCGACCTTCGTTGCTGCTGATGGTGGATGCGCTTCCTCCAGGCACACTCATCGGGCCCTGGCGCGTCCTCCAACGCGTGGCTTCAGGCGGGTACGGCACGGTCTACGTCGTTCAGGCGAAGCACCGTCCTCGCGGCAGGCGGTACGCCCTGAAGCTGGCGCGGCAGCCCGACAGCCCCTGGTTTTCACGCGAAGCGGAGGTGCTGTCCCGACTGCGTCATCCGGGAGTGCCTCGCTTCGTGGAGGCCGGGGCATGGAGACCGGGCTCCGGGAACCATCCGTTCCTGGTGATGGAGCACGTGGACGGCGAGTCGCTCTATGAGTGGGCCCGCGCGCGCAACCCCACGGCCCGCGAGGTGAGCGCATTGCTCATCCAGGCCGTGGAGATCCTGGCCTTCGCGCACCAGCACGGTGTCCTGCATCGCGACGTCAAAGGCGACAACCTCCGCGTCCGGCCCGCTGGACGGCTCACCCTGTTGGATTGGGGTGCGGGCTGGCATCCCGAAGCAAAGCCCCTGACCGGAACAGGCCAGCTTCCTCCTGGCACGGCTCGCTACTTGAGCCCCCAGCTCCACCGCTGGCGGATGGCGGTGCCGTCGCAGGAGTGCCCTCGCTACGGCGTGACGGATGAACTGTACGCCTTGGGCGTCACCTTCCATCGACTGCTGACCGACAGCTATCCGGCGCTCCCGCTGGAGGGAGAGGAAGCCGAACGCGCATGGCCCAACCCGCTGGTGCCGGAGGCGCTGGCTTCACTCGTCACCCGCCTGCTCGCATTCGCGCCCGAAACACGGCCTCCCAGCGCCTCCGCCCTGGCCTCCGAACTGCATCAGGTCCTGGCCCATGCGGATGCAACCTGGGACCAACCCCTGTTCGACTGGGCCACACCTCCCTCTGAGTCCTCACGCACGACGCAGGCGTCGCCCGGGATGGCGGGGCCGGTGGCACCGGGTCAGGAGGTGCCGCTCCAGCATGCGCGCCTCCAGCGCCTGGACCGGATTCAACGCCTTCGCGAAGAACGCGAGCTGCGTCGCCGGTTTCCGCGCCATGTCGCCCGGATGGATGCCCAGGACATCCTCGCCGCGAGCACAGTGCGCCGCCGACAGACGCTGCGGGCCCTGGGGCGTCAGGGGGCCGTGGGATTCGTATGCGTGCTGGCCATGGTCTGGCTGGGCTGGAGCCTGGGACTCTTTTCGAGGTCCGACGTCGATACGCCAGTTCGCCCTTCCATGCCTTCCGTGGCGCGGGCGCCTGGGCCCGACCAAGCTGCCGCGTCCGGAGCGGCCCCTCCTTCCCCTGCGCCGCTCCAGCTGGAGAAGGACACCATGAGCATTCCCTTGAAGCAGGACCCACCTGGCCGCGGACGTTCGCTGTCACGCGGATGCACGTTGGCTGTCGGTGCGGCGACAACCCTCATTGCCTGCTCGGGTGCGCAGGTGGTGCCCAAGCCCCAGCGCTGTCCCACGGAAGCGCTGGAGGCGATGAAGGCGTTGAAGCTGCGACGGGATGCAAAGGCAGCCATCACGGTCGACATCCGCTATCCCTTCCGTCCGGATGCCGAAATGCTCGCCGTGCACGACGGAGACATCGTCAGCGTCCAGAAGGAAAAACGCGGCGATCTCCCGGAGGGGACCCTGCTCTACGGACGGCTGTGGACAGGGGGCGAACGCGTCATGGGCCGCTACACACGAGCGGAGACGCCTGACGGCCGCACCTACCCGGTCTGCCTCGTCCTCGGGAATGACGATGGCTTCTGGCCGCTGGAGACGGGATCCAAGCCCGGTGCCGCGCTCCTTCCCCGGACCGCGGGCTACACCGTGGTGGACGCGTTCCCGTAGCGGCCCTCAAGGTCATGCGCCATGCGCCTGCGGTAAGACCCGAGGGATGAGCCACATCCTGGCGAACGAAGCGCTCCGCTCCGTCGTGCTCTACCATCCCAAGCCCACCGAGGGCTGGCGCTACGCCATCTACACCCAGGAAGGCATCACGGATGGGAGGCTGCTCGACAGCACCCCATCCACTTCATTCGAGGAGGCCCGGGCCCGAATGGAGCAGACGCTGGTGGACCTGTTCGGCCGCCCTGCCACGCTTCGCTGGAAGGAGACCTCGCCGGGATGGTGGACGGGCGAAGCGCTGGAGACGCCCACCGACCCGGCTTGAGTCATTGCAGGATTCGAACCTGCGGCCTTTGGCTCCGGAGTCCAACGCCCGGGCTCAATAAAACGCGCGCCGTGCGTGTGGGGACGACCCGGATTTCGGGGTCATTTCGTATCTCATTTCCAGAAGGAGCCCGGCCGGGCGCCTCCATGAGACGGAGCATTCCGCGTGCTGCCAGGAACCGAGCGGTCAGTCTTGGAGGCCTTCCGCCGGGGTGACACCGCCGTGCTCACCCAGGTCTACCGCACCTATTCACCCGAAGTGCTGCGCTACCTGTCCCGGCGCTTCGCCGTCCACTCGGAGACCGGCACGCGCTCCGTCGCGCTCACGCCCCTGGACCTGGACGCCGCCCATCAGGAGACCTTCGTGCGGGCCTTCCGCCCCCACATGCGCCAGGCCTACGACGGCGTGCGCCCCTACCTGGGCTTCCTGCTCACCGTCGCCCGCTCCACCGCCATCGACCTGATGCGCGCCTCCGGCCGCGTGGCCCGGGAGGCCATCCCCCTGGATGACGCTCCGGAGCTCACCCACGCCCCCACCGAGACCAAGAGCCCGGAGGAAGAGGCCCTGGGCGCCGAGGTCCGCACGCTCGTGCGCCGCTTCCTGGAGGCCCTGCCCGCCGAAGGGCGCGCCCTGGCCCAGCTGCGCTTCATGGACGGCCTGTCCCAGGAGTCCGCCGCCGACCAGCTCAAGCTCACCCGCGGCGAGGTGCGGGTGCGCGAACGCCGCCTGCGGTTGCAGTTCACCGAACACCTGAAGGACTCGGGCTGGCTGGACAGCGACACCGTCCCGGGACGCCTGCAATTGGGCGCCCTGCTCGCCACCCTGGCCCTGCTGTACGCCATCCCATTCGGGAGCCTCCCATGAAGTGGTACGAGCGACATGTGGACGCGGGACTGACGCGCTGGTCCCTGGGGGAGCTATCCACCCCCGAATCCTCGCGGCTCCTGCGCCACGCCCACGCCTGCGCTCGCTGCGGCGCCCGCTACGACAAGTGGGCCCGCGCCCACCGCGTCTTCGAGTCCGGCCAGACGGACACCCCCACCTCCACGGAGCTGGAGACCCTCACGGCCGCGGGGCTCGAAGCCGCCCTCAACGCCGCCTCGCCCCCGGACGCCGCCCCCGCACGGTGGCCCACCCTGGCCGTGCTCGGCGCCACGCTCGCGGCCCTGTTCCTCGCGGTGGTGGTGACGCCCACGTCCGTCGGTCCCACCGCTTCCACCGAGCCCACCGAGCCCACCGAACCCGAGTTCAGCGTCCGGGGGGCCGTGCATGACCCGGCCCCGTCCACCGCGCCGGTGGCCCAGGCGGTCCTGCGCGTCTTCTGCGCGAAGCCCGGCCAGTCGCTGCGCGAGCTGCGCGCCGGGGCCGCGTGCACCCCGGGCGCCACGCTGGCCTTCGCGGCGGGTGCCCGTCCGCCGTACACCCACGTCGCGGTGCGCGTGCGCGCCGGCGGCCACGAAGAGGTCAACGGCCCCTTCCCGCTCAGCGGCAAGGCCGGCGAGGAGCGCCCGCTGGAGCTGACGGTCGCGCTGCCCGCGGGCTCCGATATGGCGGAGGTCACCGCCACGTTCTCAGAGCACCCGGACGCAACCCTGTCGGCCCTGCACAGCGGGACGACAGCGGGGGTGGTGGTGCTCAGGCAGGAGGTCCGGGTAAAGGATTCTCCATGAAGAAGCTGGAAGTCCTCCTGGGGGCGGCGCTGCTGATGGCGGCGCCGGAGGCATTCGCGGAGACCGTGCGGCGCGCGCTCGTCATCGCCCACAACGGCAGTGACGACCCCGCGCTCGCTCCGCTGCGCTACGCGGACGACGACGGCGTGCTGTGGGCGGAGACGCTCAAGCGGCTGGGCGTGGAGACCACGCTGCTCGTCGACCCGGACGAGCCCACGCGCAAGGGCGGCAGCCTGGTGCTGAAGTCCGCGCAGGCCCCCACGCGCGCCGCGGTGGAGCAGGCCGTGAAGCGGCTGCAGGCGGCGACGCTCGCGGACCGCGCGGCGGGACGCCAGACGGACGTGCTCATCATCTACGTGGGCCACGGCAACACGGACGACGCGGGCCGCGCCTACTTCACGCTCGCCGACGCGCGCCTGGACCGCAGCAGCCTCTATTCGGAGGTCGTGGATCCGCTGGGCGCGGACTACGTGCACGTCATCGCGGATGCGTGCCGCGCCTCCGGCGTGGTGGGCAGCCGCGGCGGGACGCCGGACGCGGCGGTGCTGGCGGAGCTGCGCGGGGTGCTCGCGCGCGAGCAGCTGGCGTCACGCCCCCACGTGGGCGCCCTCTTCGCGGAGAGCGAGGACGGCGAGACGCACGAGTGGTCCCGCATCCGCGCGGGCGTCTTCAGCCACGTGGCCCGCTCCGGCCTCCTGGGCGGCGCGGACATCAACGGCGACGGACAGGTGGAGTACAGCGAGCTGGCCGCGTTCGTGGCCGCCTCGCTGCATGGCGTGAAGGGCATGCCCGCGCGCCTGTCCGTCAACGCCTTCGCGCCCACGGCGGAGCCCCGCCGCCCGCTGGTGGGCCCCGCGCCCGAAGGGCCTCGGGTCACCTTCCCCGCCGGCTTCGAGTACGCGCGCCTCTCCGTGGAGGACGCGGACGGCCAGCGGCTGGTGGACGTGCGGCGCTCGCCGCAGCAGTGGACGCAAATCCTGCTGCCGCCTCGCGACGTGTACTGGGTGCGCGCGCCGAACGCGGAGGCGCGCGTCACGCTGGCGCAGCTGTCCTCGGGCACGCCCGAATTGCGCCCGCGCGAATTGCAAGAGCGAGGTCCCGCGGAGGAGGCGCTCCGCCGGGGCCTGTTCGCCGTTCCGCTGGACCGCTCGTTCTACGACGAGTACGTCGCCGCCGTGGGGCTGGTGCCGGTGGACTTCAGCACCCCCTTCCAGCCGTCCGTCATCGGCGGGGCGCGCTCCCCGCTGGCCGTGGCGTCTCCGTCCGACTGGACGTCGCGGTTGGAGCTGGGCCTGGGCGCGGGGCGCTCGCCGTTGGGGCTGGCGAAGTTCTCCGCCGGGCCCAGCCTGTCGTGGCGCACGCCGTCCTCCATGGACCTGCTCTACTACGGCGTGCGCGGGGCGTATGGCGTGACGCCGCTCGCGGCCCAGGACGGCATCCGGCTGCACCGCTTCACGGTGGAGGGGCTGGTGGGGTTGGAGCGTCCCGCGAACACGCCGCTGTTCGCGGAGGTGGGGCTGGGCTGGGGGCTGCTGGGCCTCACGGCGCCGGGCTTCCGCCAGGCGGACCCCGCGATGCTCACCGGCCACGTGGCCGCGGGCGTGACGGGGCGGTTCGCGGGAATGCCGCTGCGACTTTCAGCCCAGGTGGGCGTGGATCGCGTCACCGCCAACGGCAAGACCGTCATGGACGGGCAGTACGGCCTGGAAATCTCACTGAGGCGCTAGCGGACGCGGGCCGTCGGGCCCGGCCGTGTCCGTGCGTGGGTGCGCAGCCGTCGCGCCCACCGCGCCAACCTCGAGCCCTGACGGTCCTTCCGTGTCCCGTTCATTCTTCGTGCACACCGCGCTGTCGAGCGCCGCCGTGGCCACCGTGCTGCTGGCTGGCTGCGACCCCATCTGCACGAATGGGGTCTCCAAACCCGGGCAGGGCCAGGTGACCCGGAGCGCCTCCGGCACCTGCGTGCAGCTCGTGGTGACCCGCCCCGACGCCGGGGAGGAGGACGACCCGGACGGGGGCGATGGCGGCGCGCTCCCCGACTCGGGCACGGATGGCGGCGAGTGCGGCGCCGTCCCAGGCTGGACGACCCGGGTGCTGGACGAGGGAATCGACATCATCATCGCCGCGTTCGTCTTCGACGCGCAGGGCGTGGGCCACTACGCCTATTCGAAGAACTCCCGCCTCCACGTGGGCACCACCCGGCCGGGCGATGTCCCGGTGCGCGTGGAGAGCGTGTGGACCGCCTATGACGTGCACATGGCCGTGGCCGCGGACGGCACGCACCACGTGCTGTTCCAGCAGGGAAACAACGTCGGCTACGCACACGACACCGGCGGCGTCTGGCGGTCCCAGGTGCTGAGAGAGGGCTGGGCGGCGGCCATCACCCTCGACGCCCAGGACGCGCCCCACCTGCTCCTCGGCCGGCCCTACCCCCAGGTGGGCTATCTGCACGGCACCCGTTCCAGCACGGGGAGCTGGGACATGGCGCCACTGGAGGCGGTGGGCGCCAAGGGCGACCGTGAGCGGATCGCCGTGGATGCCGCCGGGCACGTCCACATCGTGTTCGTGCGCATGGACGACATGGGGAAGTCCCAGGTCGTGTACGCGAGCAACACGTCAGGGGCGTGGCTCGCCGAGCCGCTGGACTGGCGGATTCCCTTGAGCTCCCCGCGCTACCGCATCGCGCTCGAGGTGGACTCGAATGGACGCCCCTCCGTGGTGGGCTCCAGCACCCAGGGGGCGTGGCTGTGGACGAAGGAGGCCAGCGGCTGGACGTCGTACGGACTCGGGGCCTTCCTGAGCCGGGGTCCCGCGCTGTCGCGAAGCACCGCCTACCCGACCCTCCGCCATGCCCTTCTGGATGATGCGGACGCGAACGCGGACTCCAGCGGGAGCACCAGCCAGTTGGTCGTGAAGGTGCTGGACGGCACGAGAGCCGCCGGCGGAACGCTGCCGCTCACCGTGGAGACGCTGGACGGCGGGAATGCGTTCCCTGCTTCCTCCGCGGTGCAGCTGGACGCCCAGGACCGGCTCCAGGTGGGCTTCTCCTACGTGCACTACTACTACCCGCCAGACGGCGGCGCGATGGAGACGACGCGCGGCCTGCGCTACGCGCGCTACTGCCCCCGTTGAGACCCGCCAGGGAAGCAGGCGGTTGCGGGGCACGGAAGCGGGCGCCTACAGTCGCCGCGCCTTGAGCGAGTCCGTCCCCTCCCTGAGCC
>NZ_RAWP01000287.1:0-405 GCF_003668935.1 Corallococcus sp. AB032C
GTTATATCCTGTATCCATTTCGATGATTTTTTTGGGCAACTCATAAATGCCGCATTGTGATGTTTTGCTATTTGTCATTAGGTAAAGGTAAAAGTATTTCTCCTCTGGTGTAAGTTCGATCACAAAACTATCCTGCCAAAAGTCAACGTGTATTTGTCTGAACTTGGCCATTTTCGAACTCCTCCTCGTCCTCTTGGTAAACAAATTGCAGCTCCGTGAATTCCAAATCAGGGAGTGAAATCGTCACTTCATCATTGTACTTTCCGTCATTGTTCAACTTCGGCTTGTATTTTGAGATGTAGTACATCTCGTAAACGGATGTATCGCTTTTTGTTTTGGTTAATGCGTATGAATAGTAAACGGCATTTCGTTCTTTGGCCGATGAAATAATCCGTCCCCACAAGT
>NZ_RAWP01000288.1:0-404 GCF_003668935.1 Corallococcus sp. AB032C
TCTTCTCGTTGATGTTCGGCGCCGTCTGGACGTTCTCGTCCAGCACGATGGCCATGCGGCGGCCCACGCCCTGCTCGGTCAGCCGCTCGAACTCGCGCGCGCCCGCGGGGTCGAAGGAGATGTTCACCTCCGGCTCGTTGAGCTGGCTGATGTTCGCGTCCGCGCTCGCCAGGCTCTCGCCGGTCAGCGGCACGTTCTTGTCCAGCAGGTAGGAGCGGTACGAGGTGCACTCGTTCTTCTTCACCGGGTTGGCGATGCACTCGGTGAGCACCACCCGGTTCTCCGGCACCTTGTCCTTCGTGTACTCGGTGATGGCCTCACGCGTGGGGGCCTGGAGCTGCGGGAAGCCGCCCTCCGTCGTCAGCGTGATTTCGCTGCCAGCCGGCGGCGGGGTGGCCTGGAGC
>NZ_RAWP01000289.1:0-401 GCF_003668935.1 Corallococcus sp. AB032C
ACCCTATCCTCCACCTTCGTCGTCGCAGTCGTTAGCCTCCTGTGGTTTGTGCCCTCCGGGGCCCTGGTCCCGGTAGGGCTCGTGATGCTGTGGGCGCTCGGCGCGATGTGCCAGTTCCTTGGTGAGTTACTCCTCTACACTGGCGTGAACAAGACCGGAGAATTCCCGCCATATTCCCGTTCCCCGCTCGTCCCGCACGTCATCGGAACTGGCTTTTACGTCGTAGTGGTTGCCCTACTCTGGCTGCTCTGCGCCGTAGTCTGCGGGGGGATCATGTCATGGTCCGACGGTGAGCGAGCGGCGTCTCAGCGCGCCAATGCGGCGTGGCGTCGTGGCACTGTGCGTGGCGATGGCCTTCGTGTTGTCGGGATGCGGTGCTGTCATAGGTACAACGCTCAAGG
>NZ_RAWP01000290.1:0-398 GCF_003668935.1 Corallococcus sp. AB032C
GCGACAGCCGCTCGCTCAGCAGGCGGCGCACCTCGTCGCGCGGCAGGGGCACCGAGAGCATCTTCCCCGGCGGCAGCGCCTGCATCAGCTTGCCGCGCAGGGCGATGAGCCGCAGCCCGTCCTCCAGGGGGAAGACGCCCGCGAGGCACGCGGCCACCCACTCCCCCACGCTGTGGCCGAGCATCGCCGAGGGCTCCACGCCCCGCGACATGAGCAGCCGCGCCAGCGCGTACTCGACGACGAAGAGCGCCGGCTGGGTCAGCTCCGTGCGCTCCAGCCGTGCCAGCGCCGCGTCGCTCAAGTCCGCGTGGAGGACCTCCCGCAGGTCCAGTCCCAGGTGCGGCCGCAGGAGCGCCGCGCACCGGTCCACCGTGTCGCGGTACTCCGGCTCCACCTCG
>NZ_RAWP01000291.1:0-387 GCF_003668935.1 Corallococcus sp. AB032C
GGTTACCAGTAGTCAAATAGAAGTTGTCTTGTATCCATTCAATAGCTTGTGTAACACGGTCATAGCGATAAATATACTTGTTGTGAATACGTATTTGCTTCTGAATAGTCTTGCGAATGTACTTATTAATAATAATGCCGTTTTCTTTGTTGTATTCCAACATTTTATTTAAATAATACATTTATTCAAACCCTTTCGGCACTTCAATTTTTGGCGTTTCGTACTTACTTAGTTTATAGTCATCAAGTTCTTCGATCTTAGCTTTAAGGTCATGAGCGCTTGATTCTTCTTGTTGTAATCTCCGCCATTCAGTAGGGTTATAAAGTTCAGGGTTACCAGCCTTAGCAACCATCATTGCTACCAAGCTATCTTTGTCCAGCTCTTTTT
>NZ_RAWP01000292.1:0-742 GCF_003668935.1 Corallococcus sp. AB032C
GTCCCGGCGCCGCCACCTTGCGAGCAGCCGCGGGCGCGGCGTCGCGCCCGCGCGCGACGGGGACAGAACGCCTGCCGACCTCAGCCGACCGGCGGGTGCGGCAGTACCTGTGCCGAGGAGCAGGGCGGCGAGCACCAGAGCGCCCGCGAGCACGGCGGCCGTCACGACAGCTCCCGTCCGCGGGCCAGCAGCTGCGCCAGTCGGGGCCACCCGGGGCCCTGCACCGGGTGGCCGTCCGTGGTGGTCAGCGCGGGCAGGGTGCGCAGCACACCGTCTCCCAGTGCCAGGACGCACACCTCGGTCAATCGTCGACCGGCGGGTGTGCGGTCCACGTGGGCCACGAGGTCCAGGGCACTGGCCGCCTGCAGGTCCACGGCCTCGCGGCTGTACTGCAATTTCTGTTTTACTTTCAGTCGGCGTTCTAGCGGCATCAAAATACATTTCAATGGTTTGTATCCACGAATCTGTGCCTCTTCCATCAAATTCAGGAATGTTCATCTTGGCAGGTTTAACCAAAGCTAGAGGTCATCTGATATCAATCTGCACTTCTCTGTTGGCCTCAGCATTTCTCCTATGCAGCTCTACTTGAGCCTCTGCTTCAGCTTGTGCATTAGGAGGAAGAGGAGGTAGGGTAATAGGTGGTTGCACTGGCGGTGGATCCTGCAAAGCCAATCGATTTTCCAACCCAGTTTGGACTGGCCTGTTTTGAGAGAAATGTGGATGTCTGTAGGGAGGTTTGTTA
>NZ_RAWP01000029.1:0-95480 GCF_003668935.1 Corallococcus sp. AB032C
CCCCCCGACAGGCCCCACCCGAGCAGGCCCAGCGTGAGCGGGATGTAGAGGAGGACCGGCACCGCGGGGTGCAGCTTCGAGGCCGCCTCCATGAAGGCGTTCTCGAACATCCGGCCGGATTGATACCTGAAGTATGAGCGCCCCATACAAGACGAAGTTTGGGTCGGAGACTCCCAGGCGCCCGTGCCCGTTCGTCCCTCCGCAGTGTCGCCTGGCGGAACGGCCCCGGCCCCTTCGGACGCAATGAAAAAGGCCCCGGCGGCAATGCCGGGGCCTTCTTGCCTGCATGGATTTACGTTGCGCGGATCAGCTCTCCGCGGGGCGCTCGGTTCCGTCGTCGCCGGGCGCCGGGGTCGACGTGGCGCTGCTGTGCTTGTTGCGCCAGCGATCCACCAACAGAAGGAGCGCCGGGAAGCCCACCAGCACGATGACCATGTTCACCGCGAAGCCCAGGTTGGCCAGGTCACCAATGGAGTTGAGGCCCGGGTGCTTGGCGAACACCAGCGCCAGGAAGCCGATGGCGCTCGTCAGCAGGCCGCCCGTGATGGCCCGGCCCGTCTCCGCGTACACCGTGGTGAAGTCCGCGCCCGGCTCGCCCAGGCGCTCGATCAGGTGCACGCCCGCGTCCACCGTCGTGCCGATGAGCACCGGGATGACCACGATGTTCAGGTAGTTGAACTGCAGGCCCATGATGGCCATCAGGCCCACCAGCGCCGCGATGGACAGCAGCGTGGGCAGCATGCAGATGACCGCGTTGCGCAGGCTACCCAGCGTCAGCCACATGGCCAGGAAGACGCTGACCACCGCGGCCACCAGGATGCGCGGCCCTTCAGAGGCCACCATGTCCAGGATGTCCGCCAGGATGAGCGCCTCGCCCGCCGCGGACACCTGGCTGCCGTCCGGCATCTGGAGGTTGCGGACCTCCTTGGTGAAGCGCCGCGTGCCCACGCCGTCCGACAGGCTCACGTTCGCGTAGACCAACACCACGCCGCCCTTCTGGCCGGCCGCGGGCTCGAACTGGCGGCGCAGACCCACCGGCAGGTCTTCACGCACGAAGGGCTTCGCGGACGTCATCTTCACCGCGCGCAGCAGGTCGTCGCGCTGGGCCTTCTCCACGCGCTCCGGATCGATGCGCTGGAGCTTCTTGTGGATGGACTGGAGCAGCGCGTGCTTCTCCTCCTGGTGCCGCGGCACCAGGTCCTCCAGCGCGCCCACGAAGTCGATGGTGGAGTCCTTGCCGAACTTCTCCTTGCGAGCCTGGAGCTGCTTCACCACCTCGCGCTCCATCCCCTCCGTGTCCGTCAGCACCACCACCGGCGTCGCGGAGTAACCCAGGATGTGGTCGATGCGCTTGTCCAACCGCACGCTGGGCAGCGACACGTCATCCAGCTTCGTGGAGTCGTAGTTGAAGCTCACCCGGTACGCCTGGCTGATGAGCCCCACCAGCGCCACGCCGATGACGATCACCACCGCGCGGTAGCGGCGCGGCAGGAAGCGCGCCAGCATCGCCATGGGCCCGGACTGCGACTGGTGCTCGCGCGGCACCCAGCCCCAGCGCGACACCAACCCCAAGAGCGCCGGCAGGATGAGCAGGTACGACGCCACGCTCACCATCATGCCCACCGCCGCGATGACGCCGAACTCGTGGAACGCCCTGAACTCCGACCACGACAGGCTCAGGAACGTGAGCGCCGCCACCAGCGCGGAGATGAGCGCGGAGAAGCCCGTGTGCCGGAACGTCTCACGCACCGCCTCTTCCGACGTCATGCCCTCCGAGCGCAGCGTGCCCCACCGCCCCAACAGGTGGATGCCGTGCTCCACGCCCAGGCCGCCCAGCACCGCCGCGAGGAAGCCCGTGAGCAGATTCACCTGCCCGTACGCGATGCCCACGAAGCCGTAGGTCCACGCCAGGCCCGCGATGACCGGCACCATGGTGAGGCCCACGGACAGCCCGCTGCGGAAGTGGAAGATGAGGTAGGCCAGCAGCAGCACCAGCGCCAGCGTGGACGCGCGCGCCAGGTCGCCGGTGATGACCGCCTGCTGGTCGATCTTCTTCTTGAACGTGCCGGTGATCTCCGTGTGGAAGCCGGGGCCGTACTTCGACAGGTCCTGCTTCGCCAGGTAGTCCTCCACCTGGGTGATGACCGTCTTGGAGTAGCCCAGGTTCGCGGAGGAGCCCTTGGCCTTGAGGAGCATCACCACCATGCGCTCCTGCGGATCCAGGTAGTACAGGCCGCCCTGCCCCGCGAGCCGCATGTTCGCGCCGCCGGTGTACTTCTTCTGGATGTCGCTGAAGTCCAGCGACGGCGGCGCCTCTTCTTCCAGGCGCACGAAGAGCGGGTTGGCCTGCTCCTTCTCCCACGCGAAGCGCGCGTCGATGCGCTCTTCGATGGTCTTCAGGTCCGGCAGGTCCACGTAGTAGAGGCCGTGCTCGTCGAAGAACTGGCTGGGCCGCTGCGCGTTGACGAAGCGGATCTCCGACAGCGTCGCCAGCTTCGGCGCCATGTCGTCCACGAACTGCTTGAGCTGCTCAGGCTCCGCGCCAATGCCGGCCACCACCACGTTGCCCATGCCTCCGAAGCGCGTGCGCAACTTCTCCAGGTCCTGCACGGACTGGAACGACTTGGGCAGCAGGTTCGCCAGGTCCGCGTTGAGGCGCAGGTCGCGTGCGAAGAAGGTGCCCATGCCCGTGAGGACCAGCGTCACGAACAACGCCACCCAGGGCCTCTGGTGGCTGCGGGCCGCCAGGGAGCCCATCGCCGCCTCGAACCGTCCGGACCACCGCGTGTCACTCATGGATGTGATTTCCTGCTGAAAGCCCGCGCCGTGACGGCCCGGGGACAACCTTGAGCCCGAACGAACCGGGCTGCTCTCGCGTATATGCCCCGAGCCACCGTGCGTCCAGGCATCGACCCGGGGCCTCCACTGGCCGCATGCCTGGCCCGGGGAACAAGGACAGCCGAGCCTGGGCCGCGCCATGTATGCCGCCCCGGCGCGCGTCATGCCAGGGGATCGGCTTCTCCTCTGAAAGTTGAGGCATTTTGCCCCACCCGTTCCGGTGTCGGCGGACGGGCGGAGCGACCCCTCGCGCCGTCGTGCTGACGGTCTGTGACATGGCCAGCTTTTGCCTCGATACGGGCCCTGCCAGGAGGCAGGCGCCGCATGGAGGCATGGTCCATGGCCTCGAACCCATCTTCAGCAGCGGAAAGCACGTGGATGCACCGGGTGGAGCGCACGATGGGTGCGCTGGCCGCGCACAACCACCGCCGCCCCTTCACGGCGCTTGTCTGCGCGCTCGTGCTGTCCGTCGTGGGCCTGCTGTCCGCGCGCCACCTGACGCTCAACGCGAACCTGGTGGACCTGCTGCCCCGGTCCTTCGAAAGCGTGCAGGCCATCCACACCCTGGAGCAGCGCTTCGGCGCCCAGGGGTGGGTGGTGGTGGTGGGTGAGGACGGGGACCCGGCGCAGCTCCAGAAGTTCGCGGAGGACGTGGCGCCAAAGTTGGAGGCGCTGCCGGGCATCCGCTACGTGGAGATCACCCGCCCCAGCAGCTTCTTCCGCAGCCACGCGCTCTACTTCCTGTCGCCCGAGGACTTGAAGGAGGTGGAGCACCGCATCGACGCGCGCCTCACCTGGGAGAAGGAGCAAGCCAATCCGCTCTACGTGCCGCTGGCTGACGATCCGCCCCCACCGCTGGAGTTCTCCGACCTGGAGGAGAAGTACGCCGGCGGCGCGGTGACGCGCCTGTCCAGCCACCCCAGCGACTACTACCTGGACCCCACCGCGCGCCGCGTGGTGGTGCTGGCCAAGCCGGAGGTGTCGTCCGCGGACCTCACCTTCTCCACGAAGATCGTCGAGGAGGTGCAGGGCGTCCTGCGGCAACAGGACCTGTCGAAGTACGGGCCCGGCTTCCACACGCAGATCACCGGCTCGTTCCAGAAGAAGATGGATCAGCAGGGGCAGATTACCCGCGACGTGGCGGTGTCCTCGACGGTGGCCACGGTGCTGGTGCTGCTCTACCTGTTCCTGCACTTCCGCGGCGTGCTCGCGGTGGGGATGGTGCTGGCGCCAGTGGGTGCAGGCCTGGCGTGGACCTACGGCCTGGTGGGCATGGCGTATGGCCGCGTCAACCTGCTCACGGCCTTCCTGGGCGCCATCCTGGGCGGCCTGGGCGTGGAGCACGGCATCCACCTGCTGGGCCGCTACCTCGCGTTGCGCGGAGAGGGACGGTCCTCCGAGCAGGCCACGCGCGAGTCGTTCACTCACACGGGTGGCGCGGCGCTGGTGTCCGCGGTGGTGGCGGCGCTCACGTTCTTCGTGCTGGGCACCTCCAAGCTCACGGCGTTCCGCGAGTTCGGTGTCATCGCGGGCGTGGGCATGCTGGTGCTCATCCTCGCGTACGTGCTGGTGCTGCCGGCGGTGCTGGGGATGGGAGCGCGCTGGGGTTGGAGGCCTCGCGCGAACTCCACGGAGATGACGGAGGCGCCGCTGGGCCGCGTCATCACGCACCGGCGCGGGCTGCTCACCGTCGTGTCCGCGCTCGTGGTGGCGGGCCTGCTCACACAGATGTCGCGCCTGCGGTTCGATTACGACATCGGCTCCCTACAGGACCAGCGCCTGAACTCGTTCGTCCTGGACCGCGCCGTCAACAAGCTCATCGGCTATTCGCAGGTCCCGCTGGTGGTGCTCACGAACTCCCGCGAGGAGGAAGCCGCGGTCGTCCGGGAGCTCCAGGCGCGCAAGCGTCAGCAGGGCGCGAACTCCACGGTGGACTTCGTCGCGGCGCTCGCGAGCCTGGTGCCGGAGCGGCAGACGGAGAAGCAGGCCATCCTGAAGGACATCGGGAAGCTGGTGGAGGACGTGCCCGAAGGCAAGCTCACCCCGAAGCAGCGCGGGCAACTGGAGGAGCTGCGCAGACAGGTGCGAGCACAGCCCTTCACCGAGGCGGACCTGCCCTCCAGCGTGCGCCAGCAGTTCGAGGGACGCGGCGGTCACGGCACCGGCTTCGTGCTGGTG
Organism: Corallococcus sp. AB032C; assembly: GCF_003668935.1. Lineage (NCBI taxonomy): Bacteria > Pseudomonadati > Myxococcota > Myxococcia > Myxococcales > Myxococcaceae > Corallococcus > Corallococcus sp. AB032C. The sequence goes on from NZ_RAWP01000029.1 coordinate 5,017, forward strand.
TATCCGTCCGCGGATCAATCCAACGGCCAGGCCATGCGCCGGATGGCGAAGGAGGTCCGCGGGATGGTGCTGCCGGATGGCCGGCCCGCGGTGGTGGCCGGTGAAGCGATGGTGCAGGCGGACATCGTGAACCTGGTGTCGCACGAGGCGCCGTTCATCCTGCTGGGCTCCACGCTCACGGTGCTGCTGGCCATGTGGCTGACGCTGGGCGGCCTGCGCACCGCGCTCCTGTGCCTGATGCCCACGGTGGTGTCGCTGTTCGCGGTGCTGGGGCTCATGCCGCTGCTGGGCATGGAGTTCAACTACCTCAACATCCTGGTCATCCCGGTGCTCATCGGGACGACGGTGGACGCGGGCGTGCACCTCATCACGCGGCTCGCGTCGCCGCGCAGCGACTTCGTGCGGGTGTATTCGGAGACGGGCAAGGCCATCTGCGGCGGCCTGCTCACGAGCGCGGTGGGCTTCGGCGCGCTGCTGCTCGCGGACCACCCGGGCCTCAACTCGATTGGCGCCCTGGCGAACGTGGGGTTCGGGATGAACCTGCTCATCATGCTGGTGACCTTCCCGGCGCTGTTGCTGGTGCTCTCCGTGCGCAAGCGGCGCCACCGTGCGGTTCCCTCGCGCCTCCGGGGTGAGCAACTCATGAAGGATGGCCAGGGTCCTCGGCGGCCCACGCCCTCCCATTAGGCCGAGGCGTCGCCCGCCCGGCCCTACATCGACAAGGAGCGGGACGATGTCTCAGCAATGGATCTGGATGAGCGTGGCGGCGGGCACCCTGGCGCTGGGCTCCGCGAGCGCGCAGGTGGATCCGAACTCCGCGAGCGCCATCACCACGAGCCAGCCGAACCCGGGGGCCCCGCCGGGCACGCCCGCCCCCATGGGAGGCGCATTGGACAACCAGGTGACGCAGCCCCTTGGCGACGCCACCAGCGTGGGCGCGGGCGGCAGCGGCACGTCCACGGGCGCGGTGATTCCGCAGCCGTACGGCACCCAGCCGTCCGTCTCCGGCAACGCAGCGGAGTCCGTGCCGCCCAGCCCCGGCAATGCCACCACCGTGACGGGCGGCGGTACGGTGGTCGCGCCCGGCAGCGCCACCACCGTGACAGGCGAGGGCGCGGTGCTGGCCCCCGGGACCGGCTCCACCGTGGCGGGTTCCACGGGCTCCACCGCCACCACGGGCGCGCTCCTGCCACCCGCGACGACGACTCCCGGCACCTCGCTGCCGGGCGCCTCCAACAGCACCGTGACGCCGGGGACTCCGACGGGCACCATGTCCAGCACGGGCGCGGTGCTGCCTCCAGCCACCGGCACGACGCCGCCGGCCCTCACGGGCTCCCAGCCCACCACGCTGTCTCCGGGCAGCAACCCGCTGACGCCGGACAACAACACGTCCAGCAACTCCGTGACGCCGCTCGGTGGCGGTAGCGTGCTCCAGCCCCCGAGCCCCTGAGTCCGGCAGGGCAGGCTCGCTGGCTCGCACTCCGGGCCGGCGGGCGTGGCCCCCGGAGGACAGCCCCGTCCCGCGCAACCCTCCCCTTGCGTCCGCCCGCCCCGTTCCCCGAGCAGGCAGGCGGATGAGCCACCCCTGCACACATCCCTGGGCCTGCTCACCTTCGGTCGTGCAGGCAGCCAGGACCTTTCAAGCAGTCAGAACTCCTATCGGGGGAATCCACATGAAGAAGTTCCTGAAGACCCAGCTGACGGTGGCGGCGGTTCTCGCGGGTGCGCTCGCGCTCGGGACGGGCTGTAAGTCGGATCAGTCCGCGACGCGCGGCACCGAGCCGGCCTCCGACTCCACCATGGGCACGGACTCCAGCGGCACGGGGACGGACACGTCCGGCTCCGGCACCACCACCACGCCGCCTCCCAGCAGCGGCGGCTCCGGCTACGACACGGGCAGTACGTCGCCGGACACGACGCTGCCTCCGTCGGACATGAGCACTGGCGGCTCCGGCACGACGGATGACGCCACGCTGCCGCCCGCCACGAACGACGGCACCCTGGATCCGGGCACGGGCGGCGCGGGCACCGGTGAGGCCGAGCCCGGCGTGCACGACGGCGAGATGACCGAGCCGGGCACGGGCGGCTCCGGCACGTCCACGGACGACAGCGCCATCCCGGACGACAGCAGCCTGCCCAACGACTCCACGCTGGACCCGAACAACTCCGGCGCCAAGGGCAACATGACGACGCCGGTGCCGGACTCCACCGGCACGGTGGCGCCCCACAACGGCACCACGCGCTAGTCCCCCTCGGGGTGGACATGGAAGCGCCCGTGACCTTCACCGGTCGCGGGCGCTTCGCCATTTCCAGCGTCCGGTTCAAACCAACAACAACAACAACAAGACCCCGCCGACGCGCGAAAGGCGTCAGCGGGGTCATGGAGACAGCGAGACCTGAGAGGATCAGGTCACCTTGACGCCTGGCGAGTAGGGCTGGCCCACCGGTTCGATGATGCGCGGGCTCCCGTTGTCACCCGGCCCGTTGCCGGGACCGCCACCCGGGTCGAAGGTGGACGGCGTGCGGCGCTCCTGCCGTTCATCCTCTTCCGTCCCGGCTTCGCTTGCCGGCGCGGGAGGCAGCCCCTCCAAGGGAATGTGCAACACGTCTTTCTTGCTCATGACGAACGCCTCCTTTCCCCTCTCAGGTTGGGGCGGACCGGGGGTTTTCGCCACCGGGGGCACCCCCGCCCGCATGTCCCCCGACCTCCAGAATGTATTTCTCTTGGATGACAGGGAGCAGCCGGGGGCTTATCCAAAGAGGTCCAGGCAGCGCGCACCCGCACCCGAACCGAAAGCGTCCAACGCATGAAGCTGTTGCTGGCAGGCCGACGAGGAGCAAGCGATCCGCTGTTCGCCCCCGCGGAGGCGCCCCTGCCCTGGCTCCAGCGCGTGGAGGCCTGGTTCCAGCAGGTGGCTGAAGGCGTGCTGGAGGGCACCCGCATCGAGGAGGGCCCCCAGGGCGCGCCCGTGCTGCGCCTGCGCTTGCACCCGGCCGCGGCGGAGGTGTCGTTGCTCGCGACGACCCAGGAGCGCATCGTCGTGTCCGCGGAGACCAGCGCCGCGGGGCCCGGCTACCACCGCTATCTGGTGGACCTGCTCAAGGGGCTGGGCGACCTGCACGGCATCTCCTGGGCCCCGCCCGACGAGGACGTGGGCGTGGGCGACGCCACGGGCTACTTCCACGGCGGTGACGTGGACCTGGTGGAGAAGCACTTCCTGGGCTGGCTCCAGCACTCGGTGGGCCAGGTGCTGCGCATGCGCAGCCTGGGCAACTCCGGCTTCGCGCTGTCCATGCGCTTCGGCCACACCTTCCAGCATCCGGGCGCGCTGCTCACGCCCCTGGGGCCTCGCGACGAGCGCTGGCTGCGCACCGTGCACGAAGACCCGCGGCAGGGCATGGACGTGTTCCCCTGGTGGAACCCCGGCGTGGACGCCCGCGAGCGCTTCACGCGCGCCCTGTGCCGGCTGTGGACGGACGTCGTCTGGCGCCCGCCGCTCCTGGAGGAGGAGCGCCAGCGCCTGCGCGACGTGGCCCGGCTGCTGGAGCAGGCCTGGCGCGAGGACCCTTCGCTCCCCTACCCGTGGCGCGAGTGGCAGGAGGTGCTCGGCTACCTGGGCATGGGAGGGACGGTGGCGGAGGAGGTCCACCGCCGCGCCCTGGAGTCGCCCGGCGTGGGGCCGCCCATCGGCTACCGGCGGGGCTCCGTGCAGGTGGCGCTCCCGGAGGGCTGGGAGATTCGCATCCCCGGCTCGCTGGCGGAGACGCGCCTGGAGGACGGAAGCTGGGTGGCCCGCGACCATCGCCGCACCGTGCGCGTGGTGCCCCTGGCGGACTCCGCGGAGGAGCAGCTGGCGCCCACCAGCCCGGAGCGCAAGGCCCTGGAGCTGGAGCACCACGGCGCCCGCGTCAGCGGCCGCGCGTCCCTGCACGTGGGTCCCGGCGAGTGCCGGCTGACGGCCCTGTGCCGCTCCGGCAGCCGCCGCGCCCTCTGCGTCGTGAGCTTCGATGATCCAGACGAGCAGGACTGGGCCCTGGGCACCTGGCGTTCATTGGACCACGCTGTCGCCGCCTGACAGGGCAGGTCGTTTCAGCACCGACCACTTGCCAGAGCGCTGTCCGGTGGACAGTCAGCACACCCGGACGTCTTGCCGCATCGCGCAGTCGCACCCACATTCCGGCGGCAGTTTCCCCACGGAATCGAGTGAGACGCATGAGCGGCAAGCGGGAGATCTGGCCGGGCAAGCCCTGGCCTCGTGGCGCGACCTTCGACGGCGCGGGTACCAACTTCGCGGTCTATTCGCAGGTGGCCACCCGCGTGGAGGTGTGCCTCTTCGACCGGGCGGACCCGACGAAGGAGATTGAACGCTTCGACCTGCCGACGAGCACGGAGTTCGTCTGGCACGGCTACGTGCCGGACCTGGAGCCCGGGACGCTGTACGGCCTGCGAGTGCACGGCCCCTACGAGCCGGAGAAGGGGCACCGCTGCAACCCGCACAAGCTGCTCGTGGACCCCTACGCCAAGGCGCTGCACGGCGAGGTGAACTGGAAGCAGCCGGTGTTCGGCTACCCCCTGGATCATCCGAAGAAGGACCTGATGCGCGACGAGCGCGACAGCGCGGCCGGCATGCCCAAGGGCGTGGTGGTGAGCGACTTCTTCGACTGGGGCAATGACCGGCGCCTGGACATCCCGTGGCGCAAGACGGTCATCTACGAAGCCCACGTGCGCGGCCTCACCATGCGCCACCCGGGCGTGCCGGAGCACCAGCGCGGCACGTACGCGGGCCTGGGCTCGCCGGCCATCATCGAGCACCTGCAGAAGCTGGGCGTCACGTCGGTGGAGCTGTTGCCGGTGCAGGGGTTCGCGGACGACTCGTTCCTCAACGACAAGGGCCTGTCGAACTACTGGGGCTACAGCACGCTGAACTACTTCGCGCCGGAGCAGCGCTACGCCAGCCGCAAGACGCCGGGCGGCGCGGTGGCGGAGTTCAAGTCGATGGTGAAGTCGCTGCACGCGGCGGGCATCGAGGTGATCCTCGACGTCGTGTACAACCACACGTGCGAGGGCAACCACCTGGGGCCCACGCTTTCGTTCAAGGGCATCGACAACGCGTCGTACTACTGGACCATGCCGGAGGCGCGGCACTACCTGGACTTCACGGGGTGCGGCAACAGCTTCAACGCCTCCAACCCGCAGACGGCGCGCTTCATCGTGGACTCGCTGCGCTACTGGGTGGAGGAGATGCACGTGGACGGGTTCCGCTTCGACCTGGCCACGGTGCTGGGCCGGGTGGGCAAGGGCGGCTACGACCCGAACGCGCCCATCTTCCAGATCATCAACCAGGACCCGGTGTTGAGCCGCGTGAAGCTCATCGCGGAGCCGTGGGACGTGGGGCTGGGCGGCTACCAGGTGGGCGGCTTCCCGTCGCCGTGGCACGAGTGGAACGGCAAGTACCGGGACGCGCTGCGCAAGTACTGGAAGGGTGACGAGAACCAGGCCGCGGAGGTGGGCTACCGGCTCACGGGCAGCGCGGACCTGTTCGCGGCGGCGCGGCGGCGTCCGCAGGCGTCCATCAACTTCGTCACCGCGCACGACGGCTTCACGCTGCACGACCTGGTCACGTACAGCAGCAAGCACAACGAGGCCAACGGCGAGCACAACCGCGACGGCGCGGATGACAACCAGGCGTGGAACTGCGGCGTGGAGGGAGAGACGGACGACGAGAACATCATCTCCCTGCGCGAGCGCCAGAAGCGCAACCTGATGGCGTCGCTGTTCCTGTCCACGGGCGTGCCGATGATTGTCGCGGGCGACGAGATGGGCCGCACGCAGCAGGGCAACAACAACGCCTACTGCCAGGACAACGAGCTGTCGTGGGTGGACTGGAACCTGGACAAGACGCGCCAGGACCTCCTGGAGTTCACGCGCAAGCTCATCCAGTTCCGCCACGGGCAGCCGGTGCTGCAGCGCCGCCGCTTCTTCCAGGGCGAGCACCTGTGGGAGTCCGAGCACAAGGACCTGGCGTGGTTCCGGCCGGACGGAACGGAGATGGGCGCGGAGGACTGGCAGAAGCCCTTCGTGCGTTCGCTGGCGTTCCTGCTGGGTGGCGACGCCATCCCCACGCCGGACGAGCGGGGCCAGCGCGTCAGTGGCGATTCGCTGCTGGTGCTGCTCAACGCGCACCACGACACGGTGACCTTCGTGGTGCCGCCACCGGGCGAGGGCGGCTCGTGGCGGCTGGAGCTGTACACGGCGGATGACAAGCGCGGCGATGAAGAGATGAAGCCCGGGAAGTTCGCGATGGCCGGGCGGTCGCTCGCGGTGTTCCGCAAGCCGGGAAGCAACAACACGCCGTGATACGGTGCCCGCGCTGTTGATCAGGAGCGCACGACATGGCGGACGAGGTCGACGGCGGCAGAAGTGAAGAGGCCGCCGTCGCGCGGGTGTACGGGGAGATCGCCTCCGCCTACGAGGTGCTCTACCCCGCGTTGCACCGCTACGGCGACCGCGTGGAGCGCTTCCTCGCGGAGGTGGTGAAGCCGGGGATGCGCGTGCTGGACGTGGGCTGTGGCCCGGGCCTGCACACGCGAGGGCTGGACGCGTCCGTGGACGTGGTGGGCCTGGACGTGGCGCCGGAGATGCTGGAGCTGGCGAAGCGCTCGCGGCCGTCCGGCACGTGGCGCGTGCACAGCTATCTGGATCCGGTGCCGGAGGACCTGGGCACGTTCGATGTCGCGCTGGCGATTGGGTGCCTGGACTTCTGTGACGACCTGCCGCGCGTGCTGGGGCACATGGGCCGGGTGTTGAAGCCGGGCGCGCGGATGTTGTTCACGGTGCTGGAGCGCAGGTCCGGGCTGGAGGCGCATGAAGCGTCCACGCGACGGGTGCGCACGGCGGACACGGACGTGACGCTGCACCTGTGGAGCGCGGAGGAGACGGCGCGCGCGGTGGAGGCGGCGGGGCTCCGCGTGCGTGAGTACGTGCACGGGCCGGGCTGGGAGCTGATGGCCGAGGAGCGCATGATGTGGTTCGGCTGGTGGGACGTGACGCGCGGCTGCTAGGTGCAATACGGAAACGCGCAGTGCATCTTGATGAACACGAACGTCGTTCGCCCCTCGTGCACGCCTGTGCCCGTGTCGTCCCCGCTGCACACGTTGTTGCCGTTGCTGTCGTAGGCATGCACCTGCACCCACCAGGCACTCGACTCGTAGACGTAGGGGAGGGTCGCGTCCTCGATGACGCCATCCCTCACGTTGAGCGATAGGGGCCCCATTGCCGGGCGCCCATCACCCGACCTCAGGGTCACCGTCGCCGTCACCACGGGGCAGGGATCCTCTCCCATGGAGATCCGCAGCTTCATGGACCCCAAGCGCCAGCCGGAGTCTTCGTCCCCAGCGCTTTCCTCCCCACAGGCCCCGAGCAGCGCACAGCCCATTCCCAGCATCACGACCCAAACGGCTCGATTCATGTGTCCCCGAAATGGCGCATGGAGCACGCAGCGCTTGGACACCTGAGCCCCAGGGTCTGGGACATGGGCCGTCAGGATTTCCGCACGCCCGCGTCCGGTGGCCCGTCGGCAAACTTCAGGGGGCGCACGGGGTTGTCCCGAGGCGTCCGGTTCCACGCGAGGGCGCTTTGCGCCGGTGCATGAGACTCGGACGTTCCTCACGGCCATCACATCCGGGTGTTCCTGCCGCTATCGAAGGCCGTACCGGTCGCGCGCCACCGTGAGGCGCGCATGGCTGCCCTTGGCTGGGCAAAAACCCGAACTCGCTCAACGGTAGAGCACGAGACTCAAGATCTCGCATTCGAAGGTTCGACTCCTTCGTTCGCCGGACCCCGTCGTTTCCGCTGGTGTCAACGCGAGTCCACCGCGTCCTCCTCCCCACGCCGCACACTGGCCGGTCGCCAGGGTGTCCAGAGGCTTCCGTGGTGTTCGCGGAACGCTCCGGTCGCCGTCCGTGACCTGCATCCGGTGCGGAGGCTCGGGAGGCTGAACGCGGATCCGGACGGTCTGTTCGCGCGACGCGCCCGTGGGGCGGCGGGGTCTTTTTCTCCAGCAGCAGGGCTGCACTCTTTCTTGTCGTCGAGGTGACGTGTCATGGGTATCGGTCGGGTGGAAGTGGCGCAGAACGAGCGGCTGTTCGTGGTGGTGAACGGGAAGGCGGAGCAGTACCTGGGGCCGGGCCGGCACTGGGTGGTGCGTCCGTTCCAGAACGTCCGCTACGAGCGCGTGCCGCTGGAGCCGCCCGTCACCCGGCTGGATGAAGCCAAGCTCGCGTTGGTGCCGGAGAAGGACCTCCAGGTGCTGGAGCTGGGCGCGGACGAGCGCGCGGTGGTCTTCCATCACGGCCAGCCGGTGCGGTGGCTGGGTCGGGGTCAGCATCAGGTGTGGACGGCGCAGCGGCTGCCCGGTCGAACCGGTCGGCCCGAGACGCCGACGGTGCGGGTGGAGCGCGTGGACGTGTCCGGGGTGGCGACGGAGCCCCCGCGGGACGAAGTGCGCGCGCTGATTCCGGCCAGCGACTACGTGGAGACCACGGCCACGGAGGGCACGGTGGCGCTGCGCTACGTGAACGGTGTGCTGGACGCGGTGCTGCCGCCGGGCCGGCACGCGGCGTGGACGGTCGCGCACAAGGTGCAGTTCGCGGTCATCGACCTGCGCGAGAAGCTGCTCCACGTCACCGGCCAGGAGGTGATGACCAAGGACCGCGTGACGCTGCGGCTCAACCTGTCCGCGGCGTACCGGGTGGTGGACGCGCGGCGGCTGGCGGTGGTGGCACGAGCGCCGGATGAAATCCTCTACCTGGCGATGCAGCTGGCGGCGCGCGAGGCGGTGTCCACGCGCACGCTGGACGAGTTGCTGGCCGCGCGTGAGGCGGTGTCCACGGAGCTGTACGCGCAGGTGACGTCAGGGGCGGAGGGCGTGGGCCTGGAGCTGCTGCGCTTCGGCATCAAGGACGTGGTGCTGCCGAAGGAGATGAAGGACCTGCTCAACCGGGTCATCCAGGCGCAGAAGGAAGCGGAGGCCAACGTCATCCTGCGGCGCGAGGAGACGGCGGCGACGCGCTCCATGGCGCAGACGGCGAAGGTGCTCGCGGAGAACCCGCTGCTCGTGCGGCTCAAGGAGCTGGAGGCGTACAAGGACCTGGCCGCGAAGGTGGGTCAGGTGCACCTGGTCCTGGGCGAGGGCGCGGTGCCCACGCTCCAGCTCAAGGGCGGCTGAGGTCCCTGTGAGAATCGAGGCCCTCGGACCGGAAGTGCGGTCCGGGGGCCTTCGTGCGTTCACGGTGGGCGCACGGGAGAGCGTCGTGGTTGACCCCTCCCCCTGTTTCGGGCGAGCTAGGGCGCATGTACGTGAAAGAGGTCCAGCTCACCAATATCCGAACGATCCAGAAGCTTCAGTGGGCCCTGCCCGCCGAGGCAGGACCTGGCTGGCATGTCGTCATTGGTGACAATGGGTCAGGTAAGTCATCGTTCCTGCGGGCCATCGCGCTCGCATTGGTCGGCCCGAAGGAGGCTATTGCTCTCCGTCAGGATTGGAACGACTGGCTTCGCGGAGGAGCTTCGGATGGGGAAATCGAACTCGCTCTGAGTTGGAACCCCGCGTACGACCGTTTCGTTGGTTCAGGAAGGACACCAAAAACTCCGACCCTCACCGCGGCGATGTTGATGTTTCGCCCCATGAGTAACCCCGATCAGGTCCAGCTCTCAAGATCCGCGATGGTGGACAATCCTGAGCGCTACATTTGGGGTGATGGTGAAGGATGGTTCTGCGCCTCTTATGGCCCCTTTCGCCGCTTTAGCGGCGGCGACAAGGATCAAGAAAAGCTTTACTACTCCAGTCCCAAACTAGCGCGACACCTATCTGTCTTCGGGGAGTCCGTGGCACTTTCAGAGTGTCTTGAATGGCTCAAGCTTCTTCAATTCAAGAAGCTAGAGCAGGACCCAGAAGGCAACGTTCTTGAGCCCCTGAAGCAATTCATCAATCAGCCCGACTTCCTGCCTAATGAAGCCCGGCTCGAATCCATCTCGTCCAAGGGCGTTCGCTTCGTCGACGGCAACGGCTGCGAAGTTCCGGTTGAGAATCTGAGCGACGGTTACCGCTCCATCCTGAGCATGACCTTCGAGCTGATCCGCCAACTCGCGCGTGCTTACGGCGCCGACAAGCTCTTCGCTCCCGGGGACTCCACGACCATCATCGCCCCCGGTGTCGTCCTGATTGACGAGATTGACGCGCACCTTCATCCGGTGTGGCAACGCCGAGTCGGCCGCTGGTTCCGCGAGCACTTCCCGAACATCCAGTTCATCGTCACGACCCACAGTCCGCTCATCTGCCAGGCCGCAACCGTGGGCAGCGTGTTCCGCCTCCCCCGGCCGGGCAGTGACGAAGAGGCTGGCATGGTCACAGGCATCGCGCTCGACCGACTGCTCTACGGAAATGTCCTCGACGCCTACGGCACTGGTGCCTTCGGAGATGTCCCGCTGCGCTCGCCCGAGGCCCAAGAGAAGCTCGAACGGCTTGCCGTCCTCAATCAGAAGGAACTCGCACAGGGCTTGTCCCCCGAGGAACAGGCGGAACAGCAGCACCTGCGCGCACAGCTTCCCACTGCATCCAGCACCCTTCCGTCCGACACGGAGGTGCCGCAGCCTTGATCCACCTCCCGAACATCCCGCTGCCTCAGCCCGCCAACACGCAACTCGCGGACTATCAACGCGAAATCGACTTGCTTCCCAACTACGAGACACGCGTCGAGCGCGCGCAGGAGCGATTCAGCAGCCTGAACAGGAAGGGCCATCCGGCCTTCGACACCGTCAAGGCGACCCTGTCGAAGATGTCCGTGGGCGTCCAACGCTGTGCCTACTGCGAGGACTCGCTGGCCGACGAGGTGGAGCACATCCGGCCCAAGGCTCTGTATCCAGAGCTGACTTTCGCCTGGATGAACTACCTGTACGCTTGCGGCCCCTGCAACGGGCCCAAGAACAACCGCTTCGCGGTCTTCGCCCAGGGAACAGGCGTCCATACGGACGTGGGTCGCCGCCGTAACGCCCCCGTGGTCCCTCCCGTCCCAGGCACGCCCGTGCTGCTGGATCCTCGTGTGGAGGATCCCATGGACTTCTTGAGCCTGGAGATCCGGCAGACATTCCTCTTCACCGCCACTGCTGCACCGGGCACCGTGGCGTACCAGCGCGCGAAGTACACCATCGATCTTCTTTGCCTCAACAGCCGTGAATCGCTCCCGCGTACGCGCTACCACGCCTATCGCGACTTCTTGATGCACCTCAGGGGATACGTCCAGGACCGCGCCCACGGCCACGCTCCCGAACATCTCCAGCACCTGGCGCATGACATCCAGACGCGCCAGCACGCCACGGTCTGGCGGGAGATGAAGCGCCAGCACCCGGTCATCCCTGAGCTGAAGCGCCTGTTCGAAGCTGCCCCCGAAGCCCTCGGCTGGTAGCGCCGGACCCTGTGGCCCCGTGGCCACGGGCCCGCGCCCGGACTGTCTCCCGGCGCCCCCACTCCCAGCCCTTTCAGAGGGGAACCCGCGTTGGCCCGGGGGCTGCAATGTCCCCGAGCACACCCTGAAACCAAGGTTCCCGACCATGCGAGTCCTGCTCGCCACGCTCTTCGTCTGCCTTCTGGCCGTCCCGGCCTCCGCGCAACCCTGCCCCCCGGCCGCTTCGCCCACCGCAAGTGTCGCCCAGGGCACCCTGGTGGCTCGCTTCCGTGCGCAGCCGCAGCAGGCGGACGACAACACGGCGTGCCCGGACACCGAGCCGCGCACCTTCAGCCTCAAGCGCACGGAGGTGGACGCGGAGGTCAGTGGCTTCCTCGCTTCCGTCACCGTGACGCAGGTGTTCGAGAACCCCTACACCTCGCCTCTTGAAGCGCTCTACGTCTTCCCCCTGCCGGAGCTGGCCGCCGTGGATGGCATGGAGATGCACATCGGCGAGCGCGTCATCACGGGCGTCATCCAGACCCGCGAACAGGCCCGCGACACCTACGAGCGCGCCAAGGCCGAGGGCAAGACGGCCGCGCTGCTCGACCAGGAGCGGCCGAACATCTTCACCCAGTCCGTCGCCAACATCCTCCCCGGTGAGACCATCCGTGTGCGCATCCACTACGTGGAGCGCCTCACCTACGACGCCGGCACCTACCGCTTCAGCTTCCCCATGGTCGTCGCCCCCCGCTTCATCGGCGGCACGCCGCTGCCCACGCGCCAGGGCGAAGGCGTGGAGCCCGACACCACCACCGTCCCCGACGCGAGCCGCATCACGCCTCCGGTGCTCGCCGACTCGCGCAGCGGCCACGACATCCAGCTCACCGTGCGCATGGACGCGGGCCTCCCGGTCCACTCGCTGCGCTCCACCACCCACCGCGTGGACGTGAAGCGCGATGGCCAGTCCCGCGCCACCGTGAGCCTGGGCCGCGATGACCGCATCCCCAACAAGGACTTCATCCTCGAGTACGTCGTCGCCGACGCGCTCATCCGCCCCGCCGTCCTCATGCACCGCGACCCCGGCGCGGACCACGGCTACTTCCTGGTGATGCTCAACCCGCAGCTGTCCCCCACCGAGAGGGAGATCGTGCCGCGCGAGCTCTACATGGTGCTCGACACGTCCTGCTCGCAGTCCGGCCTCGCCATCGAGAAGTCCAAGGCCATCACCCAGGAAGTGCTCAACCACCTGATGCCCGAGGACACCTTCCAGGTCCTCAACTTCGACACGCAGGTGACCAAGTTCGCCCCCACCGCCGTCCCCGCCACGCCGGAGAACATCCAGAACGCCTTGCCCTATGTCGCCAACTTCTGGGGCGGTGGCGGCACCGACGTGCGCATCGCCGCCCAGGAGGCCATGGTCCCCCCGAACGACCCCGCCCGCCTGCGCATGGTGCTCTTCATGACGGACGGCCTCATCGGCGGTGACGAGCAGGTCCTCGGCACGCTCCAGCAGCACCTGCGCGAGGAGACGCGCATCTTCTCCGCCGGCGTGGGCTCCAGCACCAACCGCTACCTCATCACCAAGATGGGTGAGCTGGGCCGCGGCGCCTCCACCCTCGTCAACCTCAACCGCCCGGAGGAAGACGTCGCCCGCGAGTTCGAGCAGCGCATGCGCGGCCCCGTCCTCACCTCGGTCGTGGTGGACACCGACGGCCTGCCCGTCAGCGACGTGTACCCGAAGTCCGTGCCGGACCTCTTCGCCGGACAGCCGCTGTTCCTCGTGGGCAAGTTCACCGGCACCGGTGACGGCGTCCTCCGCATCTCCGGCCGCGTGCGTGGCCAGGTCCGCCGCTTCGACGTGCCCGTGCACTTCCCCGAAGTCGCCCCGGAGCACGACTCCCTCAAGAGCCTCTGGGCCCGCCAGCGCATCGAGGAGCTCACCGTGGAGGGCTTCCGCGGCGAAACGCCTGAAGTCGTCCAGGGCATCACCGACACCGCGCTCCAGTACCACCTGATGAGCCGCTACACGTCCTTCGTCGCGGTGGAGCAGGTGGCCCGCACGAACCCCGACGGCGAGACGGTCCGCGAGATGGTCCCCGTGCAGCTCCCCGACGGCATGGTCTCCGGCGCGCTCAGCCGCGAGGAGATTCCCCCCGGCGACCCCATCATCTCCGTGCGCGCCCCGCGCAACGCCCGCCGCGTCACCGCCTACTTCCCCTTCGGCCTGGTGAAGCCGCTCACGTTCGACTCGCTCACCCGTTCTTGGCGCGGCCGGTTCCTCGTGCCGCTGGGCGTCTCGGATGGCTACTACACCGTGTTCATCATCGCGGAGCTGGCGGACGGCCGCGTGGAGCGCAGCGAGGTTCGCTACCGCCTGGACTCCCAGGGCAATGACTTCGACGTCGTCCTCTCCCAGAAGGAGCTCGCCCCCGGTGACACGCTGACGTTCGACGTGGACGCGGTGGAGGCCACGCAGGAGGTCAGCGTGTACGGCGACCTCTTCGGCGAGGACCAGCAGCTGCTCGACTCACAGGACGGCCTGCGCTTCACGAAGTCGCTGGTCATCCCGGAGGGCACGCCCTCCGGTTCCTACGAGCTGGTGTTCGTCGCTCGCGACGCCGCTGGCAACCGCTTCGAACGACGGGAGACGCTGCGCGTCATCCACACTCGGCGTGACTGACCCGCGAATCAATCTCGGATACCCTGGCGGTCCGTTTCGGCCCCGCGCCTTCACTGGCGCGGGGTTGTTTCATTCGCACCCGGCCGCGAGGAGTCCTTCGATGTCGTCGTCCCTGCACTACACGCCCAACCTCCGCGATATTGAGTTCAACCTCTTCGAGTTCCTGGACATCGGCCACACGTCGCTGGGCAAGGCGCCCTTCGGGGACCTGGACGAGACGGCGGCCCGGCAGACGCTGCAGACGTTCGCGCAGCTGTGCACGCAGGAGCTGGCGAAGAGCTTCGACGAGTCCGAGCACAACCCGCCGAAGTTGGAGAACGGCGAGGTGAAGCTGCCCCCCGGCCTCAAGGCCGCGATGGGCGCCTACTACGACGCGGGCATGCACCTGCTGGAGACGCCCTCGCACCTGGGCGGACTGGGCGCTCCGCCGTCGCTGGGCTGGGCCGCGTTCGAACTGATCCTGGGCAGCAACCCCGCGCTGGCGTTCTTCACGCTGGGCAACCTGCTCGCGCGCGTCATCGACAAGCTGGGCACGGAGTCGCAGAAGCAGCGCTTCCTGCCGCACATCCTGGACCAGCGCTGGAGCGGGTCCATGGTGCTGACGGAGCCGGACGCGGGCAGCGACGTGGGCGCCGCGCGCACCAAGGCCCGTCAGGTGGACGGCGACATCTGGGAGATTGAAGGCGTCAAGCGCTTCATCACCAACGGCGAGTCCGACATCGCGGAGAACATCATCCACATGGTGCTGGCGCGTCCGGAAGGCGCGGCGCCGGGCACCAAGGGCCTGTCGCTGTTCGTGGTGCCCAAGTACTGGGTGAACGAGGACGGCAGCCTGGGCGAGCACAACAACGTCGTGTGCACCAAGCTGGAGAAGAAGATGGGCCTGAAGGGGTCCGTCACGTGCGAGCTGACGTTCGGCGACGGCAAGCCCACGCGAGGCCTGCTGCTGGGTGACGTGCACGACGGCATCCGGCAGATGTTCCACATCATCGAGAACGCGCGCATGGCGGTGGGCCTCAAGTCCATGGCCGCGCTGTCCGCGGGCTACTACCGCGCGCTGTCGTTCGCGAAGGACCGCGTGCAGGGCAGCGACCTGGGGAAGGCGCGCGACAAGACGGCGCCGCGAGTGAACATCCTCCAGCACCCGGACGTGCGCCGCATGCTGATGGCGCAGAAGGCGCACGCGGAAGGCCTGCGCGCGCTGGCCCTGTTCACCGCGTCCGTGCAGGACCAGGTGGAGATCCAGGGCGGCCACCGCTCCACGGCGGCGGGCGAGGCGGACGTGCTCAACGACATGCTGCTGCCGCTGGTGAAGGGGTACGGCTCGGAGAAGGCGTACGAGCTGCTGTCCCTGTCGCTCCAGGTGCACGGCGGTTCGGGCTTCCTCACGGACTACCCGGTGGAGCAGTACATCCGGGACCAGAAGATCGACTCGCTCTACGAGGGCACCACGCACATCCAGGCGCTGGACCTGCTGATGCGCAAGGTGGCGCGCGACGGCGGCGCGACGCTGATGGGGCTGCTGGAGCGCGTCCGCGCGACGGCGGATGGCGACGAGGGCGGCCCCGAGCTGGCACGTGAGCGCGCCGCGCTGGGCGAGGCGGTGGGCCACCTGCAGACGATGCTCGGCACGCTGATGGGCAAGCTGGGCGAGTCCGTCTACCACGTGGGCTTCCAGGGCAACCGCGTGCTGTTCGCCGTGGCGGAGGTCATCATCGGCTGGCTGCTGGTGCGTCACGCGGCCGTGTCGCTGGAGCGGATGAAGACCAACCCCGGTGACAAGGCGTTCTACGGCGGCAAGGTGGCCAGCGCCCGCTGGTACTGCCATGAGGTGCTGCCCGGCATCGCGCACGCCGCGCGCATGGTGGAGAACGGCAACCTGGACCTGATGGACCTGCCGGAAGAGTCGTTCTAGGGGCCTGAGCCAGGCGTTGGCGGCGCGCGTCACACAGCGCGCCGCCACCCGCCGGTTCTGCCTCGACAGCGGTCGGGGACGGCATCGACAATGCCGCGATGATCACCCTGTATGGCTTTGGCCGCGTCCATTCGAAGGTCGTAGGACTCACGCGCGATTTGCGCGTCCTGTGGATGCTCGAGGAGCTGGGCGTACCCTATCGAGTGCACGGCGTGGATCATCCCGCTGGGGAAACCCGGAGGGAGGAGTACCAGCAGCTGAACCCCTTCTGCCAGGTGCCGGTGCTCGACGACGACGGCTTCGTGCTCACCGAGACGGGCGCCATCCTGCTGTACCTGGCGGAGAAGACGGGCCAGTTGATGCCCACGGATTTCCAGGGCCGCGCCCAGGTGACGCGCTGGTGCTTCGCCGCGCTCACCACCGTGGAGCTCCCGATGTCCCAGCTCATCATGGTCGACCTGCTCGGCGCCTCCGACCCCACCGGCGCGCAGCGGCGTCCCGGGTTGGTGAAGTACGCCGAACTCCACCTGACAACGCTCGAGGACTGGCTCCGGGAGCGTCCGTATCTCACCGGCGAGGCGTTCACCGTGGCGGACATCCTGATGACCACGGTGCTGCGCGAGGTGCGCAACGCGGGCGTGCTCGACGGCTTCCCCCGGGTCTCCGCCTATCGCGAGCGCTGTGAGGCACGGCCCGCCTGGAAGCGGACACTAGAGGCCTATGAGCAGCGCCTCGGAGTCACAGCGGGCAGCGCGCGCTAGCCGGGGGTGCGGCTCCGGGGACACACAGCGGGCTGGCCCGGAGTTCGCAATAGGGGTGGAGCATGATGCTCTCCACCCTCACCGCGCTGACCCTCGCCGCCACCGTCACCAACACCGAGACCGTGCACGACCTGGAGCCGTTCAGCGGCCACGTCGTCGCGTGCACCGAAGGCGGCCTGGAGCTGTTCACGCCCGCGGGCCGTCCGGTGCGCGTGCTCACGGTGGAGGACGGGCTCCCCAGCCACTACTGCCGCGCGCTGGAGTCCACGGGCGACCGGCTCTTCGTCGCCACGGATGAAGGGCTGGTGTCGCTGGACGCCCGCTTCCAGGTGACGCCCGTGCTGGACGTGCACTGGCAGGCGCTGCCTCCCGCCGAGGACGCGAGTACGCCGGACTACGTGAACCGGTTGGAGTCACTGGCCGCGGTGCTGACTCCGGATGCGACGTACACGGCTTTCTCTCCGCGCTTCGCGGGCACGGCGGAGGGGCGACTGTTCGAGCTGGGCACCCAGCGCGCGTGGTCCCTGCCGGGGCCGGTGCGCTTCATCTCCGACACGCGCGACGGCGTGGACGTGGGCACCACCGAGGGCGCGTTCTCCATCAGCGCCAGTGGCCGGCTCTCCGCGCTGCGCGACGTGCCCACCGGGCCGCTGTCGTTCACCGTGACGGAGCAAGGCGTGCGAATCGTGGGCAGTCACGGGGAGGTGCACGCGTGGGAGACAGAGTCCGTGCCACTCCAGGCCGTGAGCGTTCCCAAGGGCGCCACCGTGTTGCTCGATGGCTGGGCGGGCACTCGGACCTCCGGTGTGTTCCTCCAGGGGAAGAAGGGGTGGAGCCGAGTGACGCCCACCGGGCAGATCTGCGGCAATCACATCACCGCGCTCGCCCGGCATCAGGGGCGGCTGGTGGTGGGCACGTTCGACCGGGGCGCTTGCTGGCAGCGCGCTGACGGCCGGTGGCAGACCGTCCGCACGCCCTCGCTTCCCAGCGACCAGGTGTTGGGCATCACCAGCGACGGACCGAACCTCTACGTCGCCACCACGTATGGCCTGGGCTTCCATGACGGGAAGACGTGGACGCAGATCGCCTACGGGTCTCGCAACCCCGTGGCCCTGGGGAAGCTGTCCGTGCTCAACGTGTCCCAGATGGATGAAGGCGTCGCGCTGGTGGACGGCCGGGGCATGTCCCTGGTCACTCCCGGGACGTCTCCCCTGTCGCTCGTGAAGCGGCTGCCGCTGCCGAAGGAGTGGAGCAAGCACCCTTCCGTCGGTGAAGCCTCGGGCCGCTTCCTGTGGATGGGCAGCGAGGACCGGGGCCTGCTGCGCTGGGACGGCGCGAAGTGGCAGCGCTTCCATGACGGCCGCGACCTCACCGACAACTGGATCACCGCGCTGTCCACCGATGCGCAGGGACGCGCCATCGCGGGCACCTGCCAGGACGGCTTCAGCTACTTCGACGGCGCGAAGTGGACTCGCGTGCGCGCTGCTCCCGGCCTGCCCTCCTCCGCCATCGTCTCCGCCGCGCTCGTTCCCGGTGGGGCGCTGGTGGGCACGCTGCTCGGCGCGTCGTACTTCGACGCGGCCACGGGGGAGACGCGGGCCCTGCCGAAGCTGGCGGATCCGCGCGTCTACGCGGTGCTCCCGGACGGCGACTCCGCCCTCTTCGGCACCGAGGGCGGACTGTCGAGCACGACCTGGAAGGCCGTCTCCGTCCCGGCCCTCAGTCAGCGCTGAGGCTTCAGGCCGGCTTCGGCGCCGAGCCTCGCGCGGCCAGCTCGCGCTCCACGTACAGCCGCAGGATGTGCATGAAGTCCTGCGCGTTCGTCACCACGCCGAAGGCCTGGTGCGTGCCCCGGTCCTTCAGCTTGCTCACCACGAACTCGGACGAGTCCACGCAGATGGTGGGCAGCTCCCGCAGGCTGCCGTCCTTCTCCGTCACGAACGCGGGCAGCATGTTCCCCGTCGCGATGGCGTGCAGCGCCGTGGCCACGAGCACCGCCATCGTCGCCTTCACCGCGTGCCTGCGCATCGCGTCCTGCGCCGCCAGGTTGTCCGTCACCACGTCCGGCAACGGCCCGTCATCCCGGATGGACCCCGTCAGCACGAACGGAACCCCGTGCTTCACGCACGCGTGCATGATGCCGTTGGTGATGACGCCCGCCTCCACCGCCTTCGCGATGGAGCCCGCCTGCCGCACCCGGTTGATGGCGCGCATGTGCAGCCCGTGCCCGCCCGACGTCGCCTCGCCCGCGCCGCTCATCCCCAGCGTCGTGCCGTAGATGGACGCCTCGATGTCGTGCACCGCCACCGCGTTGCCCGCGAGCAGCGCCCCCACGAAGCCGTTCTCCACGAACCACGTCATGTCCGCGCGCGCCCGCGCGCACCCGGCGGCCCTCGCGCACCCAGAGCTCGCCGTCCGCGTCCCGCACCAGCGCGCCGTCCATGCGCGGCTCGCGCGGCATCCGCCACCGCCCGTCCACCCTCACGTACGTGGGCAGGTTCGTCGTGGTGAAGAAGCCCTCCGGCAGCACGCCGTCCGCCGGAGCCGGGGTGAAGCGCGCGTCCGGGTAGCTGGTGAACCGCGCCGCCGTGAAGTCGGGATGAGCAATGGTCGTCACCCCGCCACCATGCGCGGGCCCTCCCACCCGTTCAAGGGTGCAGCACGTCCCCATCCCCTCGGATTGTTTCCCCTTTCATAAGGGCCACCCACCTGGACGCACCCGGTCAAGAACTCCGCCCGCAACCACCGCGCGAATCCCGGGTTCAAGCCTCCAAGGACGAAGCGCTGGCACGACGCCCGCGCCCATCGAGGAGGAATCACCATGAAGCGCAACGGACTGGGGATGCTCGCGGCGGTGCTGGGCCTGACGGTGGCACTGCCGGCCGTGGCCGCGGAGGCCGACCGGCGCCAGGTGAACCAGCAGCAGCGCATCAACGAAGGCGTGAAGAGCGGCGAGCTCACGGGCCGCGAAGCCGTGCGCCTGGAGCGCCAACACCGCTCCCTCCAGCGCGAAATCCGCCGCGACCGCCGGGACGACGGCCACCTGGACGCCGCCGAGCGCGCCCGCATCGACGCGAAGCAGGACGCGCTCAGCCGCCGCATCGCCCGCCAGAAGCACGACGGCCAGAACCGCTAAATCCCCGGAAATTGCGCACCGCGACAGGACCTCCCCGGGCGGCCCCCCGGGTCCCCTGTCGCCGGTGCGCGCCCTTTCAGGGCCCGGATTCCGCTCCAGGTACGCCAATTCGCCCACATGTGCGCGCCTGGAGTGAAAAGCAGGTGGGGGACGCAACACCGGTTCTTGAATGCCGAGAATGGAAACAATCGCAGCCGGTGACCACTTCCGGGTCACTGCTCCCCTAGGAGCCCCCCATGAGCTACCGCATCCAATCTGGCGACACCCTGTCTGGTCTGGCGAAGCGCTACGGCACGTCCGTGGACTCGCTGATGAAGGCCAACCCGCAGATTGCCAACAAGGACCTCATCTACACGGGCAAGACGCTGAACATCCCCGGTTCGAGCGACAGCTTCGAGCCCGGCACCCAGGGCGTGCGCGGTGGCGGCTCGGGCGGCTCCAGCGGCGCGGGCAACGTGACGGCGCCTCCGGGCGGCGCGGGCCCGGGCACGCGCGGCCCCGGTGGCAGCCCCTTCGACA
Source organism: Corallococcus sp. AB032C (assembly GCF_003668935.1). Taxonomy (NCBI): domain Bacteria; kingdom Pseudomonadati; phylum Myxococcota; class Myxococcia; order Myxococcales; family Myxococcaceae; genus Corallococcus; species Corallococcus sp. AB032C. The sequence goes on from NZ_RAWP01000029.1 coordinate 25,473, forward strand.
TCGCGATGTCTCACATGGGCAAGAACGCCGGCTCGCTGAAGCTCGAGCAGAGCGGCGTGGGCGCGGACATGGAGGACTGGGTCCCCAACAACGTCAACTGCGCCAACTTCGTCTCCGCGTGCCTGGAGCAGGCCGGGCAGATCAAGGACAGCCAGCACAGCGCGTCCGTGATGACGCTCCAGGGGAACCTGGACCGCGACCCGAACTTCAAGCGCGTGGACCTGAAGGACGCCAAGCCCGGCGACGTCGTCTCCATGAAGGTGGGCGACGGCCAGCACGTGGTGATGTTCGCGGGCTGGAAGGACGGCAAGCCCCAGTTCATCGGCTCCAACAACGTGAACTCGGACGGCTCGCAGCGCATCAGCCTCACGTCCATGAACTACCCCATCATGTCCGTGCACCAGTACCAGGGCTGAACAGACCTGTAGCCTGAGGTCCCCGGTGGGGCCTTCGCCTTCCGCGCTCCTGGCGCCTGGAAGGGGGAGGCCCCATCCGTTTTTCGCGGGGATGGCCTCGGCCGGCTGCCCCCCAAGGCACCCCGAGTGGCTCGGGCTTCACATTGCCAATGGCCTATCGTCCAGGGTTGGACGTTCCCTGGACACGGGGTCTATCGGACGGGGCCGGACGGGGGGAGGCTCCCGAAAGCCATGCGAAGCCTCATCCTCCTCGTGGAAGACCATGTCGACAGCCGTGAGATGCTGGAGGAGTTCCTCACGCTGGAAGGGTTCGCCGTGGAGGTCGCCGGCAACGGCCTGCACGCCTGGGAGCGCCTGAGGCGCGGCCCCACGCCGGACGTGATGCTGCTGGATTTGATGATGCCGGTGATGAGCGGCTGGGAGCTGATGGAGCGCGTGCAGAAGGAGCCGCGCCTCGCGAACCTGCCCGTCATCGTCGTGTCGGGCGCGGGCGCCACCCGCCCCGTGCCCCAGGGCATCCGGGCGTCCATCCCCAAGCCGCTGGATTTGGACGACCTGATGCGCGCGCTGGAGCCGTTCCGCTCCTCCGCGCAGTCGCAGTTAGCCGCCGCCTACTGAGCCGGAGCCGGCGTCGCGGGCTGCGCCGGTTCACGCGGCAGGAGCACTCGGAAGACGGTGCCCTCCGACGCGCGCGAGCGCACCTCGATGCGGCCCCCGTGGCCCTTCACCACCTGCTCGACGATGTAGAGCCCCAGCCCCAGGCCGCCGTGCGTGTTGCTGCCCGCGCCGCGCCGGAAGGGGTCGAACAGACGCGGCAGCATGTCCGGCGGAATGGGGTCTCCGCCGTTCTGCACCTCCAGCACCACGTGCGCGTCCGCGTCCGACAGCGTGAAGCGCACGGGTGAGTCCGGCGGGCTGTACTGGAGCGCGTTGCCGCCCAGGTTGCTCACCACCTGCAGCAGCCGGTCCGCGTCCCAGGCGCCGTCGTAGCGGCCCGGGCCCACGTTCAGCGTGAGCGAGCGCTCCGGCCACGCCGCCTCCAGCTCCTCCACCGCCTGGCGCACCACCGCGCGCACGTCGCCGGGCACCCGCTCAATCGGGATGCCGCCGCCCAGCCGGCTGCGGGTGAAGTCGAGCAGCTCCGAAATCATCCGCGCCATGCGCTCGCCGGAGCGCGCGATGCGGGACACCGCCTTGCGGTCGCGCTCCTGGAGCGCGTCGCCGTGCATCAGCCGGGTGACGGACAGCTGGATGGCGTTGAGGGGGTTTCGCAGGTCGTGGCTGACGATGGCGATGAGCCGCTCGCCGAACTGCGCCGCCTCCCGCGCTGCGTCCTCCGCGCGGCGGCGCTCGGTGACGTCCACCAGCGTGACGACGCCCGCGACGATGTGGTCGTCCCGGTCGCGCACGGGCGCGCTGGAGCCCAGCAGGTGCGCGGTGGTGCCGTCCGGCCGGCGCACCTGGAGCGGCTCCGCCTGACGCGTCTCACCGGTGCGCAGCGCGCGGGCCATGGGCCACGCGTCGTCCGCCAGCGGCTGGTTGTCCGCGGTGAACATCTGATGCGACGACTCGTAGTCCGCCAGGCTGGCCGAGGGCCGGAACGGATGGCCCAACAGCGACTCCAGCGCGCGGTTGCCCAGGAGCAGCCGACCGCTGGGCGCCTCCGCGATGAGCACGCCCGCGGGGAGCTGATCCAACACCGCCGCCAGCCGCGCGCGCTCCGCCTCGATGGTGGCCAGCAGGCGCTGCCGCTCCGCCTCCGCATGACGGCGCGGGGTGATGTCCAGCACCGTGGCGGCGCGGCCCACGCGGCGGCCCGTGGCGTCCCTCAAGGACGTCACGTGCACGAACGCGGGGAAGCGGCTGCCGTCGCGGCGCAGGTGCAGCGCTTCGTATTCGTGGAATGGCTTGGAGCTGGCGGCGGCCATGTGACGGGGCAGCGCGCCGCGCGACTCGGGCGCGACCAGGTCCTCCAGCCGCAAGCCCTTGAGCGCTTCCGCGGGCTGTCCGTGCATGCGCGCGAGCGCGGGGTTCGCCGCGACGAAGGTGCTGTCCTCCGCGGCCATCACCGCCACGCCCACGCCCAGGTGCGTGAAGATGTCCTCCCAGCGCTGGGGGCCGGACGCGTCCGGAGCGCCCTGCTCGCGCGCCGCTTCCGCTGCCTCGCGCGACGCGAGCATCCGCGCCTGGACATGGGCCTCCAGCGCCGCGGCCTCCACCGCGTCCACGGCGTCGTGGAAGCGCTCCACCTGTTCTTCGTCGCCCGAGCCTCCGCCGCCCCGCTCGCGCCACAGCCGCAGCACCGTGTCGCGCAGGCGCCGGAAGTTCGTCGTCGTGGGGTGCCCGTCGGAGCCCTGCACCAGCAGCGACAGCTCGCGCGCCAGGGAGTCGGAGACGCGCGCGTCCGGGTTCGACATCCGGGCCGCCACCGCGGACAGCCCGTGCGTGAAGGTGTCACCAGAGCCCGGGGCTTCGTGGAGCCACGCGTCCTGCAGGACGTCACGGGACTGGAAGAGGAAGTCGGCCAGGGTCAGGGACACGGTGCGAGGCTCGCGGGCGAAGGGGCCTGGGGTGCATCCGGGAGAAGAGGAGCTCACCTCCGACTTAGGTCCCCGCTTCTCATGCGACAAGGACCGTCTGGCGACGTGTCAGGAGGAAGGCGAACGGACCAGGCCCAGCGGCCACAGGGCGGTCAACCGCAGGAGCCCCGCGCCCGGCTCCACGCGGTAGCGGACCTGGAAGCCGCAGGCGAGCACCGTCGCCCCCTCCCGCCCCGACGGAGTCACCGGCAGACACGGCATCCGGCTGGCGAGCGCCCCCAGCTCCGACTGAAGCCGCTCACGCACCGCGGGCGTACACGCCGTGAGCGTGCGCACCACCGGGGGTTCCAGCTGGCAGCGGTAGGCCATGAGCGCCGCCCAGGGTGCGCATCTACAGTCCAACTGCAAGATGACGGTGGCACGGTGATGCGGTCTGTCAGACGGCGGGCGTCTGGGGGGAACAGTCGCCGGGGCACACTGTCGGGCAGGTGACGCTGGGGCTCCCGTCAGCCCGGGTGCGCTTCAAGAGCCCGAGGAAAAACGGGTCGAATCGGGGGATGGCCCTGGGCGTCCACCACCTGTTGCTCGTCGAGGACGATCGGACATGGCGCGAGGGTGTGGGCCGCGCTGCGAGTGAAGCGGGCTTCGTGGTGTCGTCCGTGGCGGACGGCGCGGAGGCGTTGGACTGGCTGCGTCATCGACCGCGCGCGCAGCACCCGGACCTCATCCTTTTGGACCTGGTGTTGCCCCGGCTGGATGGATGGGAGGTCTACGGCCAGCTGCGCATGGACGCGCGGCTGCAGCACCTGACGGTGATGCTGATGTCCTCGGCGAGCGGTGCGCCGGACGTGCCGCTGCACGGGGTGGTGGGCTTCCTGCACAAGCCGCCTCAGCCGGAGGCGCTGGTGCAGGCCCTGGCCGAGCGTCTGCGCGAGCTGCCCGGGCGTCCGAAGGAACCCCCGCGAGTGCCGTACGTGCTGCGGCTGACGGACGAGTCGCTCTACGCGCTGCACGCCCTGCCGGCCCCGGTCCGTCACGCGGTGCGCGTGCACCTGTTGCGCGCCTCGGAGCTGGCGGCCTCGGAGCTGCCCCTGGCGTCGTCGTGGTTGATGGCGCTGCACAGCGAGCAGCCCTCGCTGCTGGTGACGGTGGAGGGCGTGCGCGTGGTGCTGGTGGTGGACGACGCGGCCTGCGCGCTGACGGCGACCATTGTCATCGTGCCCAGCCACATGCGCTGGGCCTGACGTCGAGGTTCACACCACCGGCACGCGGTGGACCTCGCCGGAGTGCAGGTCCAGCCACACCACGCGGCCGTGCAGGTCGTGGATGGAGCACCAGTCCTCCGTGAGGCGCACGACCTGGGGCGGAGTGCCGGAGAACTCCACCGTCACGCGGGTGTGGTCGGCGCTGTCGCGCAGGACGGCGGTGTGCAGCTCGCCCTTCTGGAAGCGCGTCACGCGCCAGGATTGCGAGAGCACCTCGCCCGCGCGCTCCGGGGCCCGCTGGGCCGGGCGGTGGAAGCGCCGCACGACGATGGGAGCCACGTAGTAGGGCAAGGGTCCGGGGTCCTCGCCTTCGGGGCGAGCGATGCGCACGCCCATCGCCTCGCCGTCGGGCGTGAGCGCGAGCCCGTCCGGTGCCCCCAGCAGGTCCCTCATGTCCGCGCGCCCGCGCAGGACGGGGCCGCCTTCCAGTTCGTAGGCCCAGCGCTCCAGCCGTTCGAAGCCCTGCTCCGGAGTGAGGTGCAGGACGACGAACGACAGGTGCTTCGCGTCCACGGCCATCCGGAGCACGGTGCCGCCCACCTCCGACACACGCCACAACGAGCGAGGCTCCGCGGCGAGCGTGTCCACCATGCTCACCGTGTCGCGCACAGCCGTGAACCAGCGTTCCCCGTCGTAGGTGGGTGCCCACGCATCCAGCTCCAGGTCGCACCAGCGCGTGGCCCGGCGCTCCACCAGGTCCAGCCGCGACACGCGCCACAGGTCTCCTCGCCGCGCCAGCGCGAGGGCGCGGTTTCCCTGCTCGGATAGGACCAGCGAGAACGCCGGCACGTCGAAGCCCGCGAGCGTGCGTCCGTCCGGGCCCACCAGCCGCGCGCCCGCTTCTCCCAGCGCGAGCAGCACGCGCCGGCCCGGAAGCACCACGGCGTCATGCACGGCGTGGGCGCCCGCGTGGCTGCGGTCCATCCACACGCGCACGTTCGGCAGGTCTGGCGACTCGGCCCAGGATTGCCGGGGAGAGCCCTTCGGCGTCGGCATGTCCGTGCGCAGCGCGGACAACGCGGGGTCCGGCAGGGCGTGGAACTGCCGGAGGAGGCTGGCGTTGGAGGGCAGCCCTTCCACCGCCTCGTCGCGCATCAGTGAGCGGACGGTGGGAACGAGGAGCGCGCCGCGGGCATCGGAGGCGCCCGCGCGCAGCAGCACCGTGGCGAAGGCGAGGCGCTCCGGGGCGCGCGCGGCGGTCTCATCCGACAACAGGGTGTGGATGTCCTCCCGCGCGGCGCCGAAGCCGTCCGGGAACTCGAGCGCCAGGCGCGCCAGGAGCTTCGCGCTGCTCGTGCCGCCGGCCTGGATGCCCCGCTCCACCCAGGCGCGCGCGAGGTGGCGCGCGGAGGTCACCGGCCACACGACGTCCACCGCCTGCGACCAGTTTCCGGCCTCCGCGAGCGACTCCGCCCACAAGAGGCGCAGGGCCTGGGCTTCCGCGGCGTGGGTCTTCTCCAGGCGCAGCACGGCGTCCGCGAACACGCCCGAGCGCCGTGCGATGGCCACCGCGCGCTCCACGTCCTTCGCGAGGAACCACTGGCGCACCACGAGCCCTGGCGCGAGGTTGCGGCCCTCGGCGAGCTCCGCCGCGAGCTGGAGGCGGCCGTGGCGCTCCAGGAAGGACACGGCCTCTTCGGCAGCGTCCAGCAGCTCCGCGAGGACGAAGGCGGCCTCGTCGATGCGGCCTTCGCGCTCCAGGCGGCGGAAGGTCTCGCGGTAGCGCTCGCGCAGCGCTTCGAACACGGCGGGGCCTCCGCCAAAACCCTGAGCGGCGCCGCTCCGGCCATGGGGCTGGATGCGCAGCTCTTCGCGCGGGCCGGGCACACCGAGCGCGACCTGGGCGCGTGCATCCAGCGTCTTGCTCAGGGGGATGGCGTGGCGCAGGGCTTCGTCGAGGTCGCCCTGCTCGAAGAGTTCGAAGAGGTGGCGCAGGTAGTCCGCCTTGCGCTGTCCCACGACAGCGCCCAGGGGCGTGTTCTGGAGCATCCACGCCTTGAGCCGTTCGAGCGCGCCCGGGCCTCTCGGTCTGGCGGGGCGTGTGTTGATGTTGGAGCCCTGTGAGGCTTTGCTGGCGTCACCTCCGCGCATTCCGGCGAGGAGCCGTGAGAACCCACCGGCCCGTACGCCAGTGCCCATGGCGGAGGTGTGAGCCGCGTTCGAGGAAGAGGCGCTCCGCAGACGGTCGAGCCATCCCGCGCGACTCGGGGCCAACGCGTTGCCCGGTTTGCCTTGCGTCTCCGTGCGAAAGGCACGGCGCAACCGTGCGAAGAATCCCTCACGGTGCGCGGTTACCGCACCATCCCGCGCGCCTTTCTGATCCGTGCGGAAGGCCTGACGCAGCCGTGCGAACAAGCCTTCACGACGGACGGTCAGCACTGCGTCGCCGGGCCTCCGCGAGAACGCTCGCCGCAGCCGCGCGAAGAAGCCCTCTCGCACCACCGGGACCTCCCGCCCCGCCATGCGCGCCAGCATGCGCTCCGCTTCGGGCGCGAGCGCGGGCACCTTCGGCCCGAACGTCGCGCGCGTGGGCGGAGGCAGCGGATCCAGCGCGACCTTCATGGGCGGAGGCGGCGCGCCCAATCCCTTCACCTGCACACGCCGCCATCCCGAGACGTCCAGCCACGCCCCCGGTTCCACCTGGCGCAGCGCTCCGGGCCCGTACATCCGTGCGACGCCCTCGTGAACCAGCACGACGGCTCCCGGCGGAGGCGCCAATCGCTCGCGCTCCTTCGAGCTCAACGGCGCGCTGGTGAGCACTCCGGACTCCAGCACCAGCGGCAATCCGGGCGCGGTCTCCACCGCGCTCTTGCACGGTGTCGCCAGCTTGAGCAGATGGCCTCCCGCCAGCGCCCAGACCGTGGCGCCGGGACTCCAGGCTGCCAGCACGCGGCGGCGTGCTTCGGCCTCGCCCAGGCCCCCCGGATGGAACCACCACGCGGCCACCACCACGGTGCCCCGGTGCACCTGCGCGCGAGGACGCACGGCTTCCGACGCGGGGCTCACGCCGCGGCCTCCTGGACGGAGCGATACAACACCGCCTGCTCCATCAGGTCCCACAACACGAACTCCCCTGCCTGCGTCAGCCATCCCAACACCGGCTGCCCGTGGCTCGCCGCGGCCTGCACCACGGGACCACTGGCCACCGCGAGCGTCCGGGGCGCCTGGCTCGAAAAGAAAGTGAAGGCGCGTTGTTCCGGATGCAATGCGATCAGTCCGGGCGGGGACGGAACGGGAGGCTGCACCACGCCCACCACGCGGTGCCTCTCTGGCACGGTGATGACCGACACGCCGGTGTCCAGGAACAGCTTCCAGTCTGAATCATTGTCACGCGCCGCGAGTAGCCCTGCCTCGGGATGCGCCCCCGACGGCGAGTAGCCGAAGTACGCATCCCCGTGCCGCGCGTTGATGGGGACGAATCGTGCCGGTTCTTCGCCCAGCACCTTGAGCCGCGAGATGATCGCGCGCCCCGCTCCCAGGTTCTGGGGCCGCAGCACGCAAAGCGGGAGTGAGTGCACCTCCGCCATGGAAGAGACCGCCTCCTCCTCCAGGCTCAGCGCCGAGGTCCCCATCGGCGACGGAGGAGCCAGCGAGAACAGCCGGCCCTTGCCGTCCTTCAACCACAGGTATTCCTGCCCACGCGGATTCACCCAGCTCACGAGGCTCACCGGGAGCGCCCCCGGCGCGAGGGCTGGCTGTTTGCTGTCATCCGCTGCGTGGTAGCGCGCCTTCCGGAGTCCCTGCGGCGTGTGTACCTGCCCGTGCATCACGTAGCCGTCCAGGTGACTGGCGAATACGAGCAACCCACCCGAGGAGCGCCACCCCGCCGCGATTACCTGCTGCCCTCGAGGGACCTGGACGCGCCGGGGCTTGGGCACGGTGGCGCGCGGAGAATGCGGCACCGCCATGGCCTCGACGGCGCCGTTCGCGGAGAACAGCAGCACGCGCCGGCCATCGCCGGAGAAAGAGAACTTCACGATCCGCCGGTCGGCCTTGCGCGGCATCCACCCGGAAGCCTGCTGATTGGAAGCGAAGGGATTGCGCAGCAGGCGCAGGCAATCCTCCGGAGGCGGAAGCTCCAGCACCACTGAGCGGGGAACACGGGCCGAGGGCCGCACGTCCACGGTGAGCCGGTGCGCGCCAGGCTCCATCGGTTCGGAGACCTCCACGCGGGACATTCCCTCCGTGCCATCCAAGCGGCTCAGGCGCGAGGAGCCCACGAGCCACACGTCCTCGGGCGCGCGTGAAAGGTCCAAGGCTTCGCGCCACGCGGCCAGGTGCTGCGAGGACACTGGCGTGGTGGAGCGGGCTTCGAGCCACGCAAGCAACGACGTGCCGCCCAGGCCCGAATGGGTGGCGTGAGTGGGCTCGGTCTGGAGCGCGCCCCAGGTGAACGCCGCGCCCGCGGCCTCCGCGCGGCGCGCGAGCACGACCAGCAGCGCGAGGTGCGCGATGCGAGGCAGGCCCAGTTGATCCGGTCCCACGTCCAGCAGCACCACGGTGCGCCGAGCCCCCTGCGGCTGATGGAACGCGGGCTTGAGGAACGACAGCTCGCCGAACGCCGCGCGGCGCACCAGTTCTTCCGGCGCCTCCAATGCCCAGAGCCACTCACTGACGAGCAGCCGTTCGAAAGGCCCTCGTCGAGCGAGCCCGTCATAGCCTTGAGGCTCACCGCCCTCGGCTTCACCGCGAGGCCGCAGCGTCCCGACCGCCGCCGACAGCCGCGCCACGTGCGGCCCCAGGTGGCGCGCCAGGTCCTCCGGAAAGAGGGACAGCTGCGCCGCCCAGGGGCGCAGCGCGGGAGGCAAAGCAGTCGTCACGAAGCGGCCTCCACGGCCGGGACGGACAGCCACGCGGTCAGCGAAGCGCGCGCGACAGGCTTGGCCGCCGCGACTGAGACGAGCACCCCTGACCCGGGCAGCACCGCGAGCGGCGCATCGCCCTGCCCCGCGAGCAGCGCACGCTCCAACAGCGAAGGCGCGACATCCGGCTCCAGCGCGCAGGGCAGCAGCAGCGCGGGCGCCAGCGGGTCACGGCCCAGGTACACCGCGCCATCCACCCAGGGCAGCGAAGCGGCGGTCCCCAGCAGCACGAGCACGTCCGGACCCGCGACACCGGTCCACGCTGCGAGCATCGCGTCCTCCGCCCGCGAAGCGCGGTGTCCCAGCGCGAGCGCCACGGGACCAACGCCCGCCACGGCCACGGGCTCCAGGGGCAGGGCCCGGGGGCGCCAGCGCACGGGAAGCCCCGCGACGGCTGGTTCCGGTGTCGGCCTCATGACGCCCAGCTCCCACGCCCGTTGATCACCCGTGCACTCTAGACCGCGCCGGGCATGACGCGCGACAGTCCGAAGGACTTGCGCTGTACAGGGCCAGAGCCCCTGCCCATGCTCCCGAGCATGAGCACGACCCGGATCCACCACCACCTGAAGGCCCCCCGCTCGCGCGTCTACAGCGCCCTGATTGACGCCCGCGCGGTGGCGACATGGATGGTGCCCGAGGGCATGACGAGCCAGGTGCACGTCTTCGAACCGCGCGAGGGAGGCGCGTTCCGCATCTCACTCACCTACGACGCGCCCACGGAGACCGGCAAGACGACCGCGCACACGGACACGCATCACGGCCGTTTCGTGAAGCTCGTGCCGGACGAACAAGTCATCGAAACCACTGAGTTCGAGACCACGGACCCCGCGCTTCGCGGTGAGATGATCATCACGTTCACGCTCACCGACGCACAGGACGGAGGCACCGACCTCCTCGCCGTGCACGAAGGACTCCCGCCCGGCGTACCACCCGCCGATAACGAGCTCGGCTGGCGGATGTCCCTGGAGAAGCTCGCGAAGTATGTCGAACAGGCCCGCTCAGCGTGACGGCAGCTCCCGCGCCGCGACCTTCGGCAGGGCGCGGTACTCCTCCGTCAGCACGAACCCGTCCCCCATGTTGGTGACGCGGGTGAGCGCGTAGAAGTCCTGGAAGCGGTACTCCGCGCTCGCCTGCCGCAGGAGCCCCTGCCGCAGCTCCTCCACGCTGCCCTCCCCGTCCTGCTTCATGGGCGGCCCCGCCAGCGTCGCGAGCGTCGCGTTCGCCGCGCGGAACGTCGCGCTGATGGGTGCCGGCTCCACCGCGCGGCTCACGGCCACCAGCGACACCAGCCGGTCATCCGCGCCGAACGTCACCCACAGGTTCCGGATGGCAGCCTGCCGCTCCAGCCCTGGGAACAGCGCCGCCGGCACCTCTTCACAATCCAGGTCCCCCTGGCTGCGCGGCACCGAGCACTTCACCCCGTGCGCCTCCGCCCACGCGAGCAGCGACTCGCGCGTCGTCTGCTCCAGGTCGAACCCCAGCGCGGGCCTGGCCAGCGCGGGGCGTTCTCCCCGGTAGGAGGCCGCGAAGCGCATCCTCGCGGCCTCCTTCTGCTCGGGGCTCTGCTTCACGTCATACCCCAGCGGGCACCCCGCCGCGGACGCGGCCTGGGGCATGGACATCCCCATCCACTTCAGGAGCGGACGGCCGGACGGCGTATGGGCAAAGCCCATCACCGCCGTGAACAGCACGCCCACCCCCACGGTGGAGACCAGCACGCGGCGCACGGCACGCGGGAGAACGATGCGAGTCATGGAGCCCTCGGAGCGGTGACTACTTGCCGACGATGGACGCCTTGAACGCGGCGTCCGTCACGATGGGAGCGAAGCAGGAGGACACGTCCGCGGACGTCACGCCGTTGTCCGTGAGCGCCGGCACCACCATGTTCGCGATGAAGTAGTCGTACTGCGAGCCGGTGATGGCCATGCCCAGGTGCGCCGCAGCCATGTCCTGCGGGCCCATGTACGTCTTCCCATCCGAGTACGTGATGGAGTCCGGACCGCCATACGCATAGACGAGGAATGCCGCCAGCTTGCCCTCGAAGGTCGCCGCGTCGTCCGCGTACGCGGGGCCCTTGCTCGCGTCACCGATATGGGTGAAGGACTCGCCCAGGTTCGCGGTGCCGTTGGGGCCCTGCAGCTCCGCCAGCGTCTTCGCGACGATGGCCTTGTTCACCGCGACGAACGCGTTCGCGCCGAACGTGTCCCACGCGTTCTTGTTGCTGCTCGTGCAGCGCAGCGACGTGCCCGGCCCCTTTCCCGTGGGCATGTAGCCCGTGCCCGCGTCCGGCATGTTGTTGTTGTCATCATCGTCGCCACAGCCCGCCAGCAGGGCCGCCGAGGCAATGGCCAACGCCGCGAAGGTGTTTCGCATGAAGTGTCCTCCCGTGGATGGAATGCCCCCGGCACGCCGCACCGAAGGCGGCCGTCCCGCTGGCAGCCACCAATACGCAGCACTGCGTGCGTTGGATTCCGCCGGAATTCCGGAAGGATTTCCATGCAGCGTCACGCCGCGCGAGTGCTCACGTCCTCCAGCACCGCCGCCACCGCGCCACGCAGCGCGCGCAGCGCCTCCGGCAGCGCCTCCGGCGCGAAGCCCGCGTCCATCTCGCGCGCCACGCCCTCCAGCTTGAGCCGCCACGCGGCCACCGCGTCCACGTCCCCGTCCACGGGCCGCGACTCCAGCAACACATGCCCCGCCTGCGCGATGCGCTGGGCCCGAGCCAGCGGCCCCGCGCTCGCCTCCAGTGCCGCGGCCGGCAGCGCCAGGTTCTCCGACGCGGACAGCACGTCGCGCAGCACGTCGCGCGCCAGCGCCTGCGCCTCCTTCGTGGGCACCGCGTAGACGAGCGGCCACAGGTCCGCCACGCCCGGCGTCGTCCGCCCCGCCAGCGCCGCGGCGGCGGCCACCAACCGCTGCACCTTCACCGCGCGCCGGTCCGACAGCGCGATGCCCGCCGCCCGCAACGTCCGCAGCGCCTGCGCCAGGTGCGGCCGCACCGGCCCCAGGTCCGCGCGCCTCGCCGCCTGCGCCACCACGTCCAGGGACTGGAGCGACGCCACTCGCGGCGCCGCGTCCGCCCACAGCGACGCTCCTCCTTCCAGCAGCTCCTCCAGCCGCGGATCCGGCACCGGCTCCACGAAGATGCGTGCCAGGAACCGGTCCGCGAACGCGGCCAGCGCGTCGTCCTCCGGCAGCGCGTTGGACGCGCCCACGCACACCCGCAGCGGGCACTGCATGCGCGTGTGGCCGCGCCGGAAGGTGCGCTCGTTCAGCAACCCCAGCAGCGTGTTGAGGATGGCGGTGGAGCCCAGGAACACCTCGTCCAGGAAGGCCACCTCCGCCTCCGGCAACATGCCCGCCGTCTCCGTCTCCACCAGCCCCTCGCGCAGCTTGCGCAGGTCCACCGGCCCGAAGATTTCGGACGGCTCCGTGAAGCGACCCAGCAGGTATTCGAAGTACGCACCGCCCAGGCCGCGCGCCGTCCTGCGCACCGCCTCGCTCTTCGCGGTGCCCGGCGGGCCCACCACGAGCAGGTGCTCGCCCGCCACCGCCGACAGCGCCACCAACTCCACCATCGCCTCGCGCTCCACCAACCCCCGACTCGCGTCGGTGAGCGCGTCGCGGACCTCGGCCGCCGCGACCTCGAAAGATACGGACATGCCCGCCAGCCTAGCCTCGCCCCCGGTCCGGCATACAGTGGCGGCATGGATACGAAGTGGAAGTGGCTGGCGCTGGCGGGCGTGCTGGGCGCCGGGCCAGCGGTCGCGGACGGGTGGCACGGCTATGCCTCCCTCGGCGCGGGCATCACCCTGGATCATTTCAGCGACTGGCGCGCCAAGGGCCCCGCCCTCCAGGCCTGGCTCGCCGTGGAGACGCCGCCCGGCCTGTCCCTGGGCGTCGTCTTCGAGACCACCCAGACCTGGGGCCAGCAGTTCGCCGAGGCCCAGAACCCGTCCGAGATGAGCCGCGTGCAGTTGGACTACACGGCCGTGGGCCTGGAGGCCCGCCTGCGCTTCCTGGGCGACAAGCCGGTGACGCCGTGGGTGGGCGCGCGCCTGGCCAAGAGCTGGTCACAGCCCTTCACCCCGGACAGCCTGGGCCAGCTGCGCCGCGAGGACTTCGACGTCACCAGCATGGCCTTCCGCGTGGGCCTGGACGGATGGATCTCCGACCGGTGGGGCATCTCCATCGCCACCGCCATCCAGTTCTGCGACGTGAAGTTCACCCAGGCCGCGGAAGACACCAGCGCCAGCGCGGGCGTCAGCGTGGACATGTGCTCCAAACCGCTCCAGAGCATCGTCGCCGGGCCCGTGCTGCGCTTCTAGCGCGGGTACAGTGCGCGCCCATGAACGCGCCGCCCCCCACCCCTGCTCCCCGCTGGCTCTACCTGCACGGCTTCGCCTCCGGCCCCCTCTCCGCCAAGGGCGTCTGGCTGGACGCGCACTGGGCGAAGCAGGGCATCGCGCTGGAGCGTCTCAACCTGCGCGTGCCGTCGCTGGAGCACCTGAGCCTGCACACCATGCTGGACACCGTGCGGGACGCGCTGGGCGCTCCCCATGACCGCGCTGTCCTCATCGGCTCCAGCATGGGCGGGCTCGTCGCCGCTCGCACCGCGGAGCAGGACGCGCGCGTGGGCGCACTGGTGCTGCTGGCCCCCGCCTTCCACTTCGTGGAGCAGCTCCAGCGCCGCCTGGGCCCCCACGCCTGGGCGGAGTGGAAGCGCACGGGCTACCTGGAGACGGACGACCACGCGGAGAAGCGCCGCACGCGCGTGCACCACGGCGTCATGGAGGAGGCCCAGCTCATGGAAACGAAGCGCGGCCCCTGGCCCGACGTGCGCGTGCCCACCCTCATCATCCATGGCCGCCAGGACGACACCTGCGACGTGCGCTATTCGCGCGAGTGGGCCCAGGGCAAGCGCCACGTCCGGCTGGTGGAGGTGGATGACGGCCACGAGCTGACCGCCTCGTTGGAGCTCATCGCGAAGGAGGCGGATGCCTTCCTCACCCCGTGGCGAGGTGTGGAGCAACCCCGGCAGGTGTTCACTGGCGGCTGACCGGTGCGCGTCCGCCCGGCGGTCGTATTCGCGCCGCGAACGCGCCGGGTAAGGTGGCGGCCATGAACCGCGAATACCACCGCTGGCACAGCCCGCGGCTGAACCGGGACATGGAAGTGCTGCTGTACGGGCACTCGGGCGAACCCGTCATCCTGGTGCCCACGAGCAAGGGGCGCTTCTTCCAGGCCGAGGACTTCGGCCTCATCAGCGCCATCGCGGACGGCATCGCCGCGGGCCGCTACGTCGTGGTGTGCGTGGACTCGGTGGATGAGGAGTCCTGGTACAACAAGGGCGTCGCCCCCGCCGTGCGCGTGGCCCGCCATGCCCAGTGGGAGGACTACCTGCTGCATGAGGTGGTGCCGCTCGCGAAGGGCCGCGCCGCCGGAGGCCGCCTCACGCTCGCCGGGTGCAGCCTGGGCGGCTTCCACACGTACAACGTGGGCCTGCGCCACCCGGACGTCTTCCAGCGCCTCATCTCCATGGGCGGCAAGTTCGAGACGGAGGACTTCCTCGACGGCCACCACGACGAACAGGTGTACTTCCACACCGCGCCGCAGTGGCTGCCCAACCTGCACGACCTGGGGCGCCTGTCCGCCCTGCGCCGCGTGGAGATGACCCTGGCCGTGGGCGAGCACGACTTCTGCCGCCCCTCCAACGAGAACCTCTCCAAGGTCCTCTGGCAGAAGGACGTCGGCAACGACCTGTCCATCTGGCACGGCGGCACCCACGACTGGCCCGTGTGGCGGCAGATGATCCGCCAGTACCTGCCGGCCTGAAGTCGCGGCGGATGCCGGACACGACAAAGCCTCCGGTCGGATGGACCCGGAGGCTTTCGTGATGCGCCATCGTGAGGAGCCTGCGGGCTACTCGATGGGCATGAACACCTTGAAGCCCGAGCGGCCGTTGTTCGTCGTGTTGCGCTCGATGAAGTCGCTCGCGGACGAGTGGCCGTCGCCCATCGTCACCGCCGTGTGGCCGTAGATGCTGCCCAGGCGCGTGGAGGTGCTCTCCCAGGTGAGCACGAGGCCCGGAATCTTCAGCGCGTCTTCCAGGGACATGTCCACCTGGCGGAACTTGTCGCGCGGCAGGTTGTTGTCGATCTGGTTGCCGTTGCCCGACACGCCGATGCCCATGGAGTTGCGGATGGCCCGGCTCACGCCCGTGGCGCACAGGCCCTGGCTGTTGTAGCCGCCCATGCCCATGGCCGCCGAGCGCGCCGCTTCCGCCAGCCGGCGCCCCGTGGCGGTCCCGCCGGTGGGGGCCGCGCCCATCGGGCCGCCCACGTCCTGCCCACCGCCCACACCGCGCCCACCCCGGACGCCCTGACGGCCACCGCCCGCGTCGAAGCTGTCACGGCTGGAGTGGCCGATGCGCAGCGTCCGACCCGAGAAGATGAGGTCCGGGTTCGAGATGTTGTTGTCTCGCGCCAGCTTCTGCACGGAGGTGCCGAAACGAGCGGCCAGGCCAGAGAGGGTGTCGCCAGGACGGATGCGGTAGTTGGACATGTAGGCTCCTGGGACAATTGTCGGGGCTTCCAGATCCAGGTTGCGGCCGTTTCCCAGATTCTTGGAACTTTTCCCCACGCTGGAATTTTACACCCCGACAATCCCCATCAACCCTCCAGGGGCCGGAGGGTGCCAGCGCTGACGCGCCAGAAGCGCCACAGCACGGCGGCGGCCACGGCAATGAGCCCCGCGCACAGGCCCCACCAGATGCCCAGCACGCCCATGCCCAGGTGGAAGCCCAGGAGCAGGGTCAGGGGCAGGCCCACGGCGTAGTGGCCCACGATGTTGGCCACGAAGGTGAAGCGCGTCTGGCCGGCGCCGCGCAGCACGCCCGCGCCCACGCCCTGCACGCCGTCGAAGACCTGGAAGATGGCGCTCACCATCAGCAGGGGCAGCAGCAGCGGCAGCACCTCCGGCGGGGCCCCGGCCAGCTTCGCCAGACCCTGGGGAAAGAGCGCGAACACGAGCCCGCCGAGCGACATGACCCCCGCGCCGAGGGCGAAGGCCATCAGCCCGCTCCTCCGGGCCTGGGGCGTGTCGTGCGCGCCCACGGCCCAGCCCACCCGCACGCTGCCCGCGTTGCCGATGCCCAGCGCCATGGTGAAGGTGAGGCTGGCGAAGGAGATGGCGATTTGATGCGCGCCCACGCTCTCCGGTCCCAGCTTCGCGGACAGCACGCCCGCCAGCGCGAAGACGCCCACCTCCGCCGCGATGTGCAGGCCAATGGGCAGCCCCACCCGGAACGCCCGCAGCTGGTCCGCCTTCACCGGCCTGCGTGACGGCGTGCCCGGCACGGGGATGGCCTGCACCGCCCGCGCGACGATGAGCACCTCCAGCGCCGTGCACAGGAGCGTGGACAGCGCCGCGCCCGCCGCGCCCATGGCCGGCACGTGGGTGAGCGGCCCCGCCCACTCGGGCAACGACTCGCCTCCGAAGACGAACAGCGGCACCAGCATCACGTTGATGATGTTGGCCAGCACGGCGGACACCACCAGCGGCCGGGGCGTCCCGATGGCCTGCAGGTATGCGCGCACCGTGAGGAAGATGAGCATCAGGGGCAGGCTGGGCGCTCGGAAGTGCAGGAAGGCGCGCACCTGGACGATCTGCTCCTCCGCCACGCCCACCCACGGCAGGCCGGCCGGCACGGTGATGAGCACCGCCCACAGCACCACGCCCACGAAGGCGGACAGCCACACGCCCTGCCAGAGCACGTCCCGAGCGCGGCGCGGGTGGCCGGCGCCAATGGCCTGGGACACCAGCGGGTCCACGCCCATCATCAGCCCCATGCCGAAGCTGCTGACGGCGAAGAAGAGGGCGTGGCTCAGGCCCACCGCCGCCAGGGCGGACGTACCGGCCCGGCCGACGATGAAGGTGTCCGTCACGCCCATCAGGGACTGGCCCGCCTGCGCGATGCACAGGGGAATCGCCAGCCGTAGCAGGGCGCGCAGCTCCCCCTTCGCGCCGCGGGCCGGGGGAGAGGACGACACGGAGGGCTCTACGGCTTCGGGCGGCATGACGGGGCCTATAGGGAAGGGATTGCGCTGGTGCAAGCGACGCAATCCCCCTCCCCCCGTCTGACCGCCCGCCCGCCTGCGTCAGGGAGTGCTGACCGGGAACGGCACCGTGACGAGCGGCGTCTGGAGGCTGTCCACCTTCGACACGCGCACCCCCGCGTCGCTGATGGCGTAGACGTAGTCATCCGCCATCACGCTGCGGCGCACGTCCGGCACGTAGTAGTAGCTCCACTGCGGCATGCCCGTGGTCTTGAACAGGTCCGACATGGGCACCGCGCCCACCGGGGAGATGCCCGCCGCCAGGTCCACCCGGAACACGCGCAGCTCCGTGCGGAAGCCCTGCCAGTAGTTCTCATAGGACGAGTAGGACCTCGAGTAGTCCGTGAACGGGATGGCCACCAGCCCCTTGGCCGCGAAGTAGTTGAAGGCCTTGTGCTCGTAGAGGGCCTCGCTCCAGCCGTAGGCCTCGCCCACCAGCTGCGTGGCGGCCTCCTTGGGGTTCGCCAGGTCGCTCACGTCGAAGAGGGACAGCTTCAGGGTGCTCGTGCCGCAGCAGCCGCCGTTGGGCTCCGTGTGGATGCCCATCGTCAGCAGGTGGTGGTCGCCCACCGGGTGCATGTACGTGGAGAAGCCGGGCACCTTCAGCTCGCCCACCTTGCGCGGATGCGCCGGGTCGCTCAGGTCGAAGGTGAAGAGCGGATCCACCTGGAGGAAGGTGACGACGTAGCCGCGCGGGCCCGCGAAGCGCGCGCTGAAGATGCGCTCGCCCTCGGCCAGGTCCTCGCTGCGGCCCAGCTCCGCCAGCTGCCCGTTCTTCACGCCCAGCGTCGTCACGCGGCTGGCCGTCGTGGTGCGGCCCCACCACCAGTCCTGGTGCTCCGGCTCCGGGAGGCGCGTGGTCACCGTGGTGGCCATGCGCAGCACGCCCTCGTACTCATCCAGGGCGAACTGGTTGACGGGCGTGCCCTCCACCGTGCCGGAGCCCGCGTACACCGCGCGGCCCGGCTGGCTCAGGTCGAACTTGTGCAGGTAGGTGAAGTCCTTCTGCCCCGGCTGCGGCCACCACCAGTAGTGCGAGTGCGCCAGGTACAGCGATTCCTTGGACGCGTACACCGTGCCCGGCTCCGCCACCAGGCTGGTGCGCCCCGGCGCCGCCGTGCGCGCGTCCAGGTCCAGCGAGGCCACCGTCACGAAGCCCAGCGCGGACGGCGCGTTGCTCCGGTAGAAGTCACCGCAGGACGTGGGCAGCGCCGTCGTCACCCCGGCCGCGTCCACGTGCTTGCCCGAGGGCAGCCACTGGTCCAGCGTGTTCGCGCGGATGAGCTTCTCGTTCTGCTCGATGAGCGCGTCGAGGGTCTTGGTGAGCTTCCCCTCGTCCTTGTAGAGGTCCTCCGAGTACTCCACCCAGAACTTCACGTCCTCCGGCCAGCGGAACGCGTCCGACAGCACCAGCCGCACGTTGCTGTCCACGCGGCGCGCCTGGTTGAAGACGCCGGGCAGGTAGACCTGATCCACCACCGTGGGGTGCGCCACGTCCGACACGTCCACCGTGGTCACCTTGGTGCTGTCCGCGTTGTAGTAGCCGCAGCCGAAGCCGTAGCAGGCCATGTCCGCGACCGGCACCATGCCTCCGCCCACGCCCCCGCCCACCTTCGTCGGAGTGCCCGGCAGCGCCAGCGCCACCTGCGAGACGATGACCAGCCGGTTCTTCTCGTCGAGCAGCATCTCCCGGGGCCAGCCCTCCACTTCCATCGTCGCCGCCAGCGTGAGCTGCTCCGCGGGCCACGAGCGGTGCGCGTACAGCCGGTTGCCCGACAGCACGAAGATGCGCGTGCCGTCGTTCTGCACGAAGTCCGACTCGTGCACGCCCTCCACCTGGTTGTTGGTGCCGGTGGAGTCATTCGGCGCCTGGCTGCCGCCGCCGGCGTTCACGCCGCCCCCCGCCGAGTCCTCCGCGGGCATCGGCCCGAAGACGACGCCGCCGCGCCCACCCCGGCCGAAGCGCTCCCAGTAACCGGGCTTCTGCTGCTCCAGGCTCGCGCGCATCTGCTTCGTCGCGGTGTCCTCGATGTACCGCTCCAGCGCCGAGCAGTCGTTGAAGGTCTCCAGCTTCAGCGACTGCTGCACGGGTTCGTTGTCCAGGCCCTCCGGGGCCTTGTTCCCGCCGTCACCGCACCCCACCGCCAGGAGCGTGAGCCCCACCGTTCCGAAAAGACGTAGACGCATGCGTGAATCCTCCCTCGAAAGTCGACTGCCTCGCGGGGCTCGGCGCTTTGCCACGCCCATGCCAGGGGAGAATCCCGTCGCTTCTGTCCGTGATTGCGGGGGGTTGGGAGGCGCGCGGGGTCACCCGCCGCTCTCAGAAACCTGAGGCGCGCACGGGACTGGCGGTGGGAAAACCGAGGGACTGGGGCACGAAGCGCACAAAGCGCTGCTGCAGCTGCGCGTCCATGCCTTCCAGCCGCAGGCCCATGCCCGTCTGCGAGCGGAACGCGCTCCCCATCCCGGGCGGGTTGCACCACGCCACCACCGCCTGCGCCTCGCAGGGCGTGCGCTGGCCGGCCATCACCAGGCGCAGGGACAGGCGCGAGCCCTCGCGCGCGGGCGTGAGGGTGCGCACGAAGAGGCCCTGGGGGCTGGCGTCATGGCTGAAGCCGCTGAGGGTGGGGCCTCCCGGCGTGTTGAACTCCACCACGGTGAAGAAGGGCACCCGCTCCGCGGCCCTCAAGGGGAGCGTGCCCTGCGACAGGCGCGCCAGCACCTTCGCCAGCAGTTCGTCAGCGCCCAGCTGCCGCTTGAGAAGCAGCGGCGCGCCGCTCAGCTCCTGCGCGCGCTCCAGCACGTCCGGCGCCTCCTCCACCCGCGACATCAGGACCAGCGGCTTGCGTGGGAACTGCTCACGCAGGCGCGTGGCCAGCGACAGGGCCTCGCGAGGCAGCCGCGACACATCCACCACGAAGCCGTCCAGCCGCTCGCCCTGGGCCACGGCCTGCGCCGCCGCGTCGTCCAGGTCCTTGGCGTAGAGCACGTGCATCCCCTCGTGCTCCAGCGCTCCGCCCAGGAAGGTGTGCAGGAACCGGCCGCCTTCCACCAGCAGCACGCCCCGGCCGCGCGGAGGGCCCGTCCAGGCGCGCTCGCGAGACAGCCGCACCGCGGCAACCTTGGCCGCCAGCGCCTCCTGGCTCACCGGCTTGGGCAGGAAGTCGTCCGCGCCCGCGCGCCCACAGTGCATCACCTCATGGGGCTCGTCCGCTGCGGTGAACATCACCACCGGGACGTTGCGCCCCGCGGGGTGCGCCTTGACCAGGCGGCAGGCCTCGTCCCCCTGGAGCTTCTCCAGGTGCAGGTCCATCAGGATGAGCGCCGGCGTCCGCTGCGCCAGCTCCGCCAGGCACGCATCCGCCCCCTCCAGCCCCACCGCGTCACAGCCCATGCGCGACAGGTGCAGCCGCATCACGTCCCGCGCGGTCCGCGAGTCGTCCACCACGAAGACCAGATCTCTCGGGCGAGGAGAAAAGCCGGGGGTCGTCATGACTCCCGGAGATACGCGGACTCCAGGGAAGGCACCACGGACCCGGCGCCACAACGTGAGCTGGTGGACGCCTTTTCCGTGCGCCGGGGGACGTCAGCCGCGGGGCTCCGCGCGGCCGGACAACAACTTCGTGAGCTGACGGGCAATGAGGGCGCACTGCGCGGCGTCACCGGCGGCCAGCGCGTCCTTGCCGCCCACCAGCAGCTGCTGCACGGTGCCCACGGCGGACTCGGCCTCCGGGCTGGGGTTCTCCCGGGCGCTCTGCTGGAGCAGGCGGGCCAGCTTCTCCCCGCGCTCCAGCAGCTTGCGGAAGGTCTCCTCCGCCTTGCGCGCGTCCACCACGCCCTGCGCCTGGGCGTAGTGGGACTGCTCCTGGCCCAGCTTCTCCGCCTCGCCCTGCGGCAGACCGGCCCGGGCCTCCAGGCGCACCAGCTCCATGTGGCCAGAGGTCAGGTCGGTGGCCTGCACGGAGAGGATGCCCTCGCCGGACAACTCGAAGACGACCTCCAGCGGCGTCTCCCCGCGGTTGGCGACGTGCAGGTTCTTGAGGACCACCTCGCCCAGCTTGTGGTTCTCGTCCTGGAACTCGCTCTCCCCCTGGTACACGGGGATGCGCGCCTCGGACTGGCCGGAGGTGCCCGGGAAGAAGATGTCCTTCGCCACCACGGGCACGCCCGTGTTCTTGGGGATGAGCCGCTTCACCCGGCCGCCCATCACGCCCACGCCCAGGCTCTGGCTGGCCACGTCCAGCAGCAGCGCCTGCCCCGCCTGGCGCACCAGTTCGTCCGCCTGCACCGCGGCGCCCAGCGCCACGGCCTCGTCCGGGTGCACGTCCGTGGAGGGCGCGCGGCCGAAGAAGTCCGCCACCAGCCGGCGCACCAGCGGCACGCGGGTCATCCCTCCCACCAGCAGCACCACGTCCACCGAGCGCGGATCCATCCGCGCCTCCGCCATCACGCTCTTGCAGACGTCCAGGCAGCGGCGCGACAGCGGCTCCGACAGCGTCTCGAAGAAGCTGCGCGTGAGCGCGGTGTTGATTTCGGTGAAGCGCTTCACGCCCGCCGTGTGGTCGCCCAGGCCGGACACGGAGATGAGGGCCTCCTCGGACTCGGTCAGCTCGCGCTTGGCCGCCTCCGCCGCCACCTTCAAGCGCCGCAGCGACTGCGCGTCCTTGGAGACCGCCTCCTGGAAGGCGTCCTCCACCTGCGCCAGCAGCCATTGGACGATGCGTTGGTCGAAGTCCTCGCCGCCCAGCGCGTGGTCGCCGCCCGTGGCCTTCACCTCGAAGACGCCCGCCTTCACGTCCAGGATGGACACGTCGAAGGTGCCGCCGCCCAGGTCGAACACCAGCGCGCTGCCCTCGAAGCCGCGGGACAGGCCGTACGCCAGCGCCGCCGCGGTGGGCTCGTTGACCAGCCGCACCACCTCCAGCCCCGCGATGGCCGCCGCTTCCCGCGTGGCCTGGCGCTGGTTGTCGTCGAAGTTCGCGGGGACGGTGATGACGCACTTGCGCACGTCGCGTCCGAAGTGCGCCTGCGCGTCCAGGCGCAGCTCGCCCAGGATGAAGGCGGACACCTGCGTCGCGGGCAGCACGCGGCCGGACAGCTTCACGCGCACGTCGCCCGTGGGGCCGGCCACCAGGGGATACGGCACCACTGCCTTCGCCTGCTGCACCAGCTCTGGCGTGTAGCGGCGTCCCAGGAAGCGCTTGGTGGCCCACACCACCGCGTCCGGGTGCTCCTCCCCCAGGGCCTGGGCCGGCTGCCCCACCAGGCGGTCGCCCGCCCGGGTGAGGCCTACCACCGAGGGCGTGAGGCGTCCTCCCGCGCGCGAGGGGATGAGGCGCGGGCGTCCGTCTTCCACGGTCGCGACGACGCTGTTGGTGGTGCCCAGGTCGATGCCGATGACAGGTTCTTGCATGGCGAGGGTGGGGCCCACGCTACGGGTAAGCGCCCACTTCCGCCAAGTCCTGTCGCACCTCGGCCGTCCGTTGCCGGGCGCCGGCCTGCCTTCAAGGGCCCGGGGGCGGCCACCAGTACACACCCGGGGACGCTTCCCCGCCCGCTCTCTCCAGACCTCGGGAGGCCCCAAGCGGCCACGGAGATCCAACGCATGGCACCGGCATCATTGCCGCCAGGGACGCCCCATGCTAAGGGCGCCAGCGTCATGGTGAACGTCTCCATCGCCCGCCGCTACGCCCGCGCCATCCTCGACGTCGCAGCGGAAGGCAACCGCACCGACGCCGTCGCCGAGCAGCTCAACGCCTTCGCCGCCGTCGTGGGCAAGAGCCCCGACCTGTCGGACGTGCTGCTCAACCCCGCCTACAGCCGCGCCCAGCGCAACAGCGTGGTGGAGGCCCTGCTCCAGGCCATGCCCTCCCCCGCGGAGCCCGCGCTCGCCAACGCGCTGCGCCTGCTGGTGGACCGCAACCGCCTGGGCTACCTGCCCGACATCGCCCGGCTCTACCGCGACATGGCGGACGCCCGCGCGGGTCGCGTCCGGGGCCAGGTCACCAGCGCCGCCCCGCTCTCCGCGGACGCCCTCACCCAGCTCCAGCAGTCGCTCCAGCAGCTGACCCAGCGCAACGTCGTGCTGGAGACCAAGGTGGATCCGTCCCTGCTCGGCGGTGTGGCCGCGCAGGTCGGTGGCACCCTCTACGACGGCACCCTGCGCACCCAGCTGGAGCAGCTGCGCCGCGAGCTGAAGTAACACCGCACCCACTCCCGGTGCGGCTGACGTGCCGGGTTGTCAGGGTTGCCCCGCAGTCCTAGTCAAACCTGTATTTCCCGTCGGCTCTGGGAATGGGTATACTTCTGGGCAACGCGGACAAGCCCGCGTTTTCCGAGACCACCCGCCCATGCCGCAGCCTGTGTTCCAACGGCTTCCCGGAGCCCTTCCGTCCCTGGGGGTTCCCGAGGAAACCCTGCCCTTTCTGGGTGCGTTGCTCAACGCGCCGGGTTGGGGGGTGGCGCTGGTGGACGGGGACTCCCGCCTCGTCTGGATGAACGACCTGCTGGCTTCGCTGTGTGGCCGCCCGGCGCAGCTGTGCGTGGGTCGCTTCCTCTCGGAGGCGTGGCCCGGCCTGGCGCCGCCGCTGTCTCCGCTGCTGGCGCGGGCGCAGTCCGGTGAGCGCGTAGCGGAGGAGCTGGTGTCGGGCCGCTTCGGCGAGGTGGGCACGCTGCGCCACCTGACCGTGAGCGCCATGCCGGCGGCCCCTTCGTCCGGCGTGCTGCTGCTCCTGCGGGACAGCTCCGCGCGCCTGCGTGAGGAGGCGGCGCTGCGCGCGAGCGAGGAGCACATGCGCTCCATCGTGGAGATCTCCTGCGACGGGTACTTCTTCCACGACCGCGGGCAGTTCCTGGACATCAGCCCCGGCCTGGGCCGCCTGATGGGCTACTACGAGACGGCGGAGCTGATCGGCCGGAACATCCTGGACTGCGTGGCGCCGGAGTTCCGCGTCCCCGCGCGCGACGTGATGGACCGCGGCGTGGAGGCCCCGTACGAGCTGGCCGTGCTCCACCGCGACGGCCGCCGCATCCCCGTGGAGGTCATGGGCCGGCCGGCGACGTTCCAGGGCCGCTCGGTGCGCATGGGCGCGGTGTGGGACGTGAGCATCCGCAAGGCCGCCGAGGAGCGCCTGATGCGGATGGAGCACTTCCGCGACCAGTTCCTGGACGCGGCGGGGGACGGCTTCAAGGCCCCGCTCCAGTCGCTCCAGTGCGACGTGCTCGCCCTCCAGCACGCTCCGGCGATGCCGGAAGGCCTGACCGAACAGGTAGGACGGGTGGGCCAGGGCGTGCGCCGGGTGGAACGGCTGATCCGCCAGCTGCTGGATTTCACCCGCGCCCGGCTGTCCAACGGCCTGCCCGTGCACCCCTCCTCCGTCCACCTGGGCCAGCTGGCGGAGCGCGTGCTGGCGGACCGGCAGCGGGCCCACCCGGACCGCGACCTGCGGCTCGTCGCCAGCGGCGACCTGAAGGGCACCTGGGACGGCGAGCGGCTCGTCCAGCTGATGGATTCCCTGGTGGGCAACGCCCTGCACCACGGCCCGGTGTCCTCATCCGTGGTGCTCCAACTGACGGGGCGCTTCGACGGCGTGACGGTGCAGGTGCACGACCCGGATTGCCGGGTGCCGCCGGAGTACCAGGGCACCCTCTTCGAGCCGTTCAAGCACCGCGCCCTGTGCTCCGCGGATGACGGGCTGGGGCTGTCGCTCTTCATCGTGCGGCAGATTGCCCTGGCCCATGGCGGGCGCATCTCCGTGGAGTCGGGGGCGGCGGACGGCACCCGCTTCATCGTGTGGCTGCCCCGCGAGGACGGCCTCTCCTCATCCGGCGCCTGAAGCCGGGCCTGGCGCTGGGCTCCCTGGGCTTGCGGGCGGGCGGGGCCCCTCACGTCCGGGGTGCCTGCTTACGTGCGCGATAAAGGGGTGCGGGGGTGGGGGAAGGCCCTGGCGCGTGGCGCGTTGCGAGAGTCCCGGTGCCCGTGATAGGGGGCCACCCGGTACATCAAGATTCGCGGCGGCCATCCCCGTTTCCTCAGGCCGCCCCCTCCGCAAGGACGCTAGACGCCCATGGAAATCCGCGCCGACGAGATCAGCAGAATCATCCGGGAGCAGATCAAGGACTACGGCAAGAAGGTCACCGTCGCCGAGACCGGCACCGTGCTGTCCGTGGGCGACGGTATCGCCCGCGTGTACGGCCTCGAGGGCGCGCTCGCCGGTGAGCTGGTGGAGTTCGCCAACGGCGTGCAGGGCCTGGTCCTCAACCTGGAAGAGGACAACGTCGGCGTCGCCATCATGGGTGAGTTCAAGGACATCCGCGAGGGTGACGTCGTGAAGCGCACCGGGCAGATCGCCTCCGTGCCGGTGGGCAAGGGCCTGCTGGGCCGCGTGGTGAACGCGCTGGGCCAGCCGGTGGACGGCAAGGGCCCCATCGAGGCCACCGAGCACCGCCGCCTGGAGGTGAAGGCGCCCGGCATCGTGAAGCGCAAGTCCGTGCACGAGCCCCTGCAGACGGGCATCAAGGCGCTGGACGCGCTGGTGCCGGTGGGCCGCGGTCAGCGCGAGCTCATCATCGGTGACCGCCAGACGGGCAAGACGGCCGTCGCCATCGACGCCATCATCAACCAGAAGGGCCTGGGCGTTTACTGCGTCTACGTCGCCATCGGGCAGAAGCAGTCCACCGTCGCGCAGGTGGTGGAGAAGCTGAACAAGTACGGCGCCATGGAGTACACGGTGGTCGTCGCGGCGAACGCGTCCGACCCGGCGCCCATGCAGTACTTCGCGCCGTACGCGGGCGTCGCCATCGGCGAGTACTTCCGCGACAACAAGATGCACGGCCTCATCGTGTACGACGACCTCTCCAAGCAGGCCGTGGCGTACCGCCAGCTGTCCCTGCTCCTGCGCCGCCCGCCGGGCCGCGAGGCGTACCCGGGCGACGTGTTCTACATCCACAGCCGCCTGCTGGAGCGCGCCGCCAAGCTGTCCGACGAGGAGGGCGCGGGCTCCCTCACGGCGCTCCCCATCATCGAGACGCAGGCGGGTGACGTGTCCGCCTACATCCCGACGAACGTCATCTCCATCACCGACGGGCAGATCTTCCTGGAGACGGACCTGTTCTTCGCCGGCGTCCGTCCGGCCATCAACGTCGGTCTCTCCGTGTCGCGCGTGGGTTCCGCGGCGCAGATCAAGGCCATGAAGCAGGTCGCGGGCTCCATGAAGCTGGAGCTGGCGCAGTACCGCGAGCTGGCCGCCTTCGCCCAGTTCGGCTCCGACCTGGACAAGGCCACGCAGGAGACGCTGGCGCGCGGCGCCCGCATGGTGGAGCTGCTCAAGCAGGGCCAGTACGAGCCGCTCTCCGTCGAGCGTCAGGTCATCCAGATCTACGCCGCGACCAACAAGGACGACGCGGGCAAGCGCGGGTGGATCCGCCAGGTGCCGGTGGGCGACGTGGTCCGCTGGATGAAGGAGATGCTGGAGTTCGTGGACAGCAAGTACCCGAACATCGTCCAGGACCTGGTCGCCAAGCGCGAGCTGACCGCCGACATCAAGGCGAACATCAACAAGGCGTTCACCGAGTTCAACGACCTGTTCCAGGCGACCCCGGGCGCCAAGGTCTAAGCTTCGCGCCCCACGCGCGGTGCCTTGACGGACAGCCCCGCCCTCCCTTCAGAAGGGAGGCGGGGCTTTTCGTTTGCCCGCGGTGGGCCACCGCGCCCCTTCAGCGCAGCCGGGGCAGGATGGCGCGCAGGCTCTTGTCCGCGCTGCCACGCGTGCCCAGGCGCTGCACTGCGGCGCGCTCGTAGGGCATCACGTTGGCGCGCTCCACCAGCTGCACGTGCGCGCCCAGCGCGGCGGGCATGGCCAGGTCCAGCTCGAAGATGTCACCCGCGACGAGCGTGGACTCCGGGCCCGTGTGCGTGGCGTCCCAGATGCGCTTGAGCGCGGAGAAGTAGCGCCCGCGCTTGAGGTACACCGGCCGGCCCAGCACGCCGTCCAGGTGGAGCGCTTCCGGCAGCACGTCGAAGCGCGCGTCCTTCGGCTCCGTGTCCTCCAGCTGGAACTTGCGCGCGTCGCCGAAGACCTTCAGCCGCTCGCGGCCCTTGGGGGCCAGCTTGTCCAGCTTCGCCTCCACCAGCTCCGTATGCGCGTTCGTCACCACCGACACGGGCAGGCCCGTGGCGAGCAGCGCCTCCAGCACCTCCTTCGCCTCCGCCTTGAAGGCCGTGGCCGAGTGCCGGTACGCCTCCCGGTACAGCGTCTGCACCGTGTCCGTGCGCGCCACTTCGTCGTCGCCCTTGCCGAAGCGCTTGAGCAGCCGGTGCGCGGTGCAGGTGGCCGTCAGGTAGGGGTCCGCGGTGGCCGGCGCCACGATGCGCCCCGCGACCTCCCAGCCGTACTGGTCCACGCCCTCATGCAGCGCGGCGACCTCCTCCGCCCACGCCTGGGACGCGTCCTGCCCCAGCACCCCGTACAGCGCGTCCTGGAAGTGCTTGAGGAAGGGCTCGCCCTCCGCCAGCACGTCCGTGAAGGTCCCATCGAAGTCCAGCACCACGCACGCGATTCCCATCCACCTGTCCTTGCAGCCCGGCCGCTTGGAAGCGCGGCCGTGAACGAAAGCCCCGAATGACGCCCCGTCGGCCGCTCCGAATCAAGCCCCCTGCCCTGCCTCCGGGTGGAGGCCGGTGCCAACTCCCGGAAAGCCGGATGGAACCCGGGTCGGGTGGTCCCGGTCCCCCGCCACCCCCACCGTAGAGCCTCCCGCGGGGGAGGGGGGCTCCGCGCCCATGTCCGAGCCGACTGGCACCTTTCTGGCGGAGTCCACACCCGTGCCGCAGGAGTGGCTGCGCACGGTGTTGCACCTGCTGCCGGTGGGGGTGGTCATCGTGGACACGGCGGGGCGCCTGCTCGCGGCCAACGCCGCAGCGAGCGCGCTGTGGGGCCAGGCCGCGCTGGCGCGGATGCAACTGGAGCACTTCGGCACCTTCGAGGCGTACTGGCCCGGCACCGGCAGGCGCCTGCGCGGCGAGGAGTGGGCCGTGGCGCGCACGCTGCGCACCCGGCAGACCGTCTCCAACGAGGAGGTGGACATCGTCGGGAGGGACGGCGCGCGCCGCACCATCCTCAACTCGTCCGCGCCGCTGTACTCGGCGGAGAGCGGCCTGGTGGGCGCGGTGAACATCAACGTGGACATCACCGAGCGCAAGGCCACCGAGCGCGCGGAGTTCTTCGTCAGCGAGGCGAGCCGGCTGCTCGCCGAGTCCCTGGACTGGGAGACGACGCTCAAGGCCGTGGCGCGGCTGGCCACGCTGGAGTGGGCGGACTACTGCATGGTGGACGTGCTGGGGTCGGACGGCGCGCTGCACCGGCTCGCGGTCAGCGCGAGGGACCCGAGGAAGCAGTCGCTGCTGGACCAGACCCTGTCCTTCCCACCACAGGCCGGTTCGGACTCGCCGCTCGCCCGGGTGTTCGCGCGGGGCAAGCCCGTGCTCATCGCGGACATCACGCCCCCGTGGCTGGACGCGGTGTCCCTCTCGTCCGAGCACCGCCAGTTGCTGGAGGCGCTGGCGCCGCGCTCGTCCATGCTCCTGCCCCTGGCGGTGGGACGCAGGCGCTTCGGCATCATCAACCTGGTCTCCGCGTCGCCCGCGCGCCTCTACACGAAGCGCGACCTGGGCTACGCCACGGAGTTCGCGCGCCGCGCCGCCCTGGCGGTGGAGAGCGCCCGGCTGTACCGCGAGGCCCGCGAGGCCCTGCGTGAGCGCGACGCGTCCGCGGCCATGCTGGAGGCCTTCTTCGCCGCGTCCCCGGTGGGCATGGGCTTCGTGAACCAGGACCTGCGCTACGTGCGGCTCAACAAGGTCGTCGCGGAGAACAACGGCATCCCCCTGGAGAAGCACCTGGGCCTCACCCCCCGCGAGCTGATGGGCCCGGCGGGCGCCCCCATCGAGGACCTGCTGCGCCAGGTGCTGGAGTCGGAGGTGGCCGTGGTGGACGACCCGGTGGAGTACGTCGTGGGCCCGGAGCCGCGCACCTTCCTGGCCACGTACTTCCCCGTGCGCTCCGGCACGGAGCTGCTGGGCGTGGGCGGCGTGGTGCGCGAAATCACCGACCAGCGCCGCATGGAGACCCACCTGCGCTTCCTCACGGACGCCGCCACCCGGCTGGCCACGTCCCTGGACTGGCGCACCACCGTGCGCAACGTGGCGGAGCTGGTGGTGGCGCAGCTGGCGGACTACTGCCTGGTGGACATGCTGGGCGAGGACGGCGAGCACCTGGAGCGCGTGGAGCGCCGCGCCCGCAGCGACACGCTCCAGGCCCAGCTGGAGAAGTCCATGCCCTACGCGCCGCCCCCCGGCGCGCACACCGTCCTGCGCCGGGTGCTGGAGACGGGGCGCGCGGAGCTGGTGGCGGAGGTGGACGAAGCCGCCATGCGCGCCTTCGCCGTCAACGACGCGCACCGGGAGGTGTTGGACGGACTGAGCCCGCGCTCGGTGATGATCGTCCCGCTGATGGCGCGTGGGCGCACGCTGGGCATCGTGAGCGCGGCGACGTGCTCGCCCACGCGGCGCTTCGGCATGCGGGACTTGTCGCAGCTGGAGGACCTGGCCTGGCGCGCGGCGCTGGCCGTGGACAACGCGCGGCTGTACCGGCAGGCGGAGCATGCCGTGGCCGCGCGCGACGAGTTCGTGGCGGTGGCGACGCACGAGCTGCGCACGCCCCTGTCCGCGCTGCACCTGCAGCTGTCGTCGCTGCAGCGCACGGTGGACAAGCTGCCGTCGGACGAATCCGAGCGGCTGGGCCAGGGGCTGTCGGGGGCGCTCCGGCAGGCGGACCGGCTGGCGCGGCTGGTGACACACCTGTTCGACGTGGCGCGGCTGGGCACGGGGCAGATGGCGCTGGAGCTGGGCGCGGTGGAGCTGTCCTCGCTGGTGCACGCGCTGGTGGCGCGGATGGAGGAGGCGCTGGCCACCGCGGGCTGCGTGGCGGTGGTGCACGCGGACGCGCCGGTGGTGGCGCTGGCGGACCGGCCGCGCGTGGAGCAGGTGCTGATGAACCTGCTCACCAACGCGATGAAGTACGCGCCGGGCCTGCCGGTGGAGCTGTACGTGGAGCGCGACGGGGAGAAGGCCATCATCGCCGTGCGAGACTGGGGCCCCGGCATCCCTCCGGACGCGCGCGAGCGCATCTTCGAGCGCTTCACGCGCAACAGCGGCGAGCACACACGCGCGAGCCTGGGCCTGGGCCTCTACATCTCCCGGCAGCTCGCCCGCGCGCACGGCGGAGACCTGTTCGTGGAGACGCCGCCAGAGGGCGGGCCCGGCTCGCGCTTCGTGCTGCACCTGCCCCGGTGGAAGAAACCGTCCGGGGCGGCCCCGGGCTGAAGCAGGCGGGCGCATGTCGCACGGCGCCACCTTGCCGCCCACACCCGGGGGGACATTACCCTTCAGGGCCATGGACGACGCGCGAACGACAGCAGCGCTCGGACGCTGGCGGTGGCTGCCCTGGGGGCTGCTGGCGGTCGCGGTGGTGGTGGCCTCCACGGGCGCGTGGCTGGGCTCGCGCTCGCTCCACGCGCTGGAGGCCCGGAGCGCGCAGCTGGAGCACGAAGCCACCGAGTCCGAAACCCACGTCGCGCGGTTGCAGACGCTCCGTCAGGCCATGGAGCGGCGGCTGCGCGCGCTGGAGCGTCAGCAGCAGGCGCAGGAGTGGGGCGGCGCCGCGGCGGAGCTCCAGGCGAAGAGCGCGGAGGCGCAGCACACGAAGCGAGAGGCGGCGCTCGAATCGCTGGGCAGGACGCTGAAGGATCCGCTCCAGGCGGGCGACGTGGCCGTGGCGCTGGAGGACGACGCCCTGCGCGTGGAGCTGTCCGAGCGGCTCCTCTTCGCTCCCACCACGACGTCACTCACGCCGGAGGGCGCCGCCGTGTTGAAGCAGGCCGCGGCGGTGCTGCGGGGCCCGCTCGCCGACCACCGGGTGGCCGTGGAGGCCCACACCGACGAGGTGCTCCCCTCCGCGGCCGGGGCTCCCGCCACCACCGCGTGGGAGCTGTCCACCGCGCGGGCCGTGGTGGTGGTACGGCAGCTGGGTGAGCGCGAGGGACTGGCTCCGGAGCGCCTGAGTGCCACGGGCCACGCCGCGCACCGGCCGCTGGTGCCCAATGACAGCCCGCCCCACCGCGCCAGCAACCGGCGCGTCACGCTGCGGGTGTTCCCCACGCCGGTGACACCGGAGAGCGCGGCCGTGGCGCGCACGGAGCCGCCGCCGCGGCCCATGAAGCGCCTGGCGAAGGCCAAGGGGAAGAAGACAGCGCAGCGCTGACGCGCGGGACGCGGAGTGAATAGAACGCCTGGCTGCCCGTCCAGGGGTGCAGAGGGTTTCCACCTCGCCCCTGCCTCGGAGCCTCCCGTGTCCGCCTTCCGCCCCGCCCTGTGCGCCACCTTCGCCGCCGGCCTCCTCCTGGCCGCGTCTCCCGCGGAGGCCCGCTTCGGCAAGAAGTCCTCGGACAGCTCCGAGAACAAGAAGGAGGACAAGAAGCGCGACTCCAAGCGCGACGACAGGGGCTCCCGGGTCCACGCCGCCACGCCCATCCGCTCCAACTCGCGGAACGAAAACTACGCCTACCGCTCGGCCCCTCGCGACCGGCCCTCGTACTCCGCTCACCTCTACGGCAACGCCATCGTGGCGGCCGCGGAGGTGCTGAGCGTCGTCGCGGAGACCTCCGACCCGCGGCCCGTGGTCGTCCAGCAGCAGCGCAACGCCCAGCCGCTCAGCCTGCGCGCGGGAGTCAACGGGGGCATCATGGGCGGCGGCGTCGCCGGGGACGCGTTCCTGGGCATCGAGGGCGAGGCGCTGGGCATCGCCGTGCAGGGCACGCAGCTGGTGCTGCCCACCGACGACGGCACGCGCGGCACGGACGACATCCGCCTGGCGACCCTGCACATCACCTATGCGCCCGTGTCCACCGACCGCGTGCGCTGGCGCCTCGAGGGCGGCCTCTCCACCGCCCACGCGCCGGACGTCTTCTTCGTGGGCCCCAGCCTCGCCACCTCCCTGGAGGTCTGCGTGGCGGGCCCGCTGGACCTGGAGGCGCGCGTGCAGGGCACGGCCGGCACCTACCGGCAGCTGGACGCGAGCGCGGGCATCGCGCTGCACCTGGGCGCCCTCAACGTGCGCGGCGGCGTGCGCGGCCTCGTCCTGGACGACGCGGGCCGGGTGGACGGCATCCAGCACATCGACAGCTTCGTGGGCCCCTACGCCGGCGCCGGTCTGGCCTTCTGAAGCACCCGCGTGTCCGGGGGTGCACATGCCCCCTTCCGGACACCACCCCCCATCCCCGGGGCCCTGGTTTCACCGGGGGTGATGAGGGTTGAATATTCCGGGCGAGCAGGCGTCCACATGCCGCGGCCCATCCCGTGGGCCCATGAAGAGGAGAGGTCGCCGTGGGCTTCTGGAAGACGCTGTGTGCCGCGCTCGCCGTCGCTGTCCTGTTGGGGTCCGCGCCCGCCGAGGCCCGCTTTGGCAAGCGCTCCAAGCCGAACACCTCCGACTCGAAGGACTCCGACGACAAGGACGGCAAGAAGGAGCACCGCGCCACGCCCGTGGGCCGCCCCTCGGACGCGCCGGTGCGCTCCAGCGTGCGCTCCTCCGGCGTCGGCATCGGCTGGTTCGACGTGCTCTTCCTCTCCGGCCCGGCCAGCTACCACCGCCGCGCGCGCGCGGAGACGCCCCGCGGCACCCGCGCGCCCCGGCCCGCGCCGCTCGTGCACCTGAACGTGCAGGGCAACAGCTTCGGCGACGTGGGCGGCGCGCTGGACCTCTTCATGGCCCTGGACGGCCAGCGCTGGGGCATGGACGCGCGCGTCAGCGGCATCGCGCTGGAGTCGGATGACGGCTCGGCGGACACGGACCGGCTGACGCTGCTGGACGCGCACCTGACCCTCTCTCCCTGGTCCACCGAGCGCGGCCGCTTCCGCATGGAGGCCGGCATCGCCAGCGCGCACGCCCCGGACGCCATCTTCGTGGGCCCCAGCCTCGCCGCGTCGCTGGAGGCGTGCATCGGCCCGTCGCCCTTCGACGTGGAGGCGCGCATCCAGGTGGTGCCCTTCCCGCACCGCCAGGTGGACATGCAGGCCGGACTGGCGCTGCACCTGGGCGCCCTCAACCTGCGCGGCGGCTGGCGCACCCTGTACCTCAGCGACGGCGGCCACCTGGACGGCGTGGTGCACGCTGACAACTTCACCGGCCCCTACCTGGGCCTGGGCCTGTCGTTCTGAAGGCCGGAAGGCTGAAGTAAAAACTCCCGGGGTCGCCGCGCACCGTGCGGGCCCCGGGAGTCTTCGCGTCGGGGCTACTCCTCCGACGACGCCGCGTAGGACGCCGGGGTGGTGTCCGCCCCGGAGCCGTTGGACACGCCCGGGCGCTTCACGCGCCGCTTGGGCGGCGGGGCCAGCTTCACCTCCGTGCTGAAGACGCGCCCGTAGATTTCAGGCGTGTTGACGTTCACGATGACGCCGGGGTCCTTCACGTTCAGGCGGCGCGGATTGAGCGTCTTGAGCGCCGCCTCCAGGTCCTCGCCCTCCGCCTCAATGAGCTTGCGCGCCGCGCCCTTCGACAGCACCACCGGCCAGCCCGTGGCGTTGTCGTACTCCGGCCGGAGCACCATGACGGCGTCGGTGCCGCCGCGCTCCATGTCCTTGAGCATGGACTTCACGGTGGTGACGCGCAGGGCCGGCATGTCCACCGGATGCACCAGCACCACGTCCGCGTCCTCGGCCAGGGCCGCCTCCAACCCGGCCTTCACCGACGCCAGCAGGCTCTTCTCCCAGTCCCTGCTCGTCACCAGCTCCAGGCTCGGGTGCTGCTCGCGCACCGCTTCCTCGTCGCTGCCCACCACGCCCAGCACCCCGCACCCCGCCTTTCCGAAGGTGGACGCCAACGACTGAAGGAAGCTCTTGCCCCCTTCATGCTCGATGAGCGCCTTGGGGTGGGACATCCGCCGGGCCTTGCCCGCCGCCAGGATGATCGCCACTGCCTTCATGACCCGCCTCCTCGCCCTCGACGGAAAGCCGGGGGCACCGCCAACAGGCTGTTGACCTCCTTCCGGGATTGCAGCCCGCCCGCCAGTACGAGTCGTCAGACAGCCGCCAGTCACACGAGGAGGTGTTGGCTGCCAGCCCTTTGGGCAAGGGCCGGTGTCCACCAGCGGTCAGCCGGACTGGCCAAAGGGCTTCCCCTCCCCCGCGCCGGATGGGCGCCAAGAGGCACTTCAGTGCAGCCAGCCGCTGGAGGCCGCCAGCCGCAGCGGGGCGGCCGTCTCCACGGTCGTTTCTTCCGGCGCCGCCAGCGCCTTCACGGTCAGAATTTCAGCCAGCCGGGCCAGCGGACGGCGACGGGCCACGCGGTGCAGCTCGTCCTCCGTCACCTCGCCCAGCAGGTCGCCCCCACGCCCCTCCACCACGGGCAGCAGCTGCACGCCGTGGCGGTACATCTGCTGGAGCGCTCCCAGGACGGTGTCCTCCGGGAACAGGGTGATGGCGTGGGAGACGAGGTTCTGGAACTCAGGGCTGCGGCACATCGACACGTGAGGCCTCCGGTGCTCGGCGTTCGGGCGCCGTGTGCCGGAAGGCCTTAGCAATCCGCTTGCCGACGTCCGCGAAGGGGTCCCGGTGCCTTCGCGGATCCGCCTGCCCGCCCTTACTTCTTCGGCGCGGGCTTCACCGACTCCACCATCTTGCGGAAGCCCTTCTCCGCGCCGTTCACCGTCTTCTCCGGCCCGGTGAGCTTGTAGAAGATGGCGCCCTCCGGCCCCTCCACGATGGCGCCGCGCAGCTTGAAGTTCGGCTTGGGCGCGGAAGGCCCCATCATGGGACCGCCGCCCGCGTACGTGCCCTTCACCTCCACCGTGGTGACGGGCAGCCCGTTCACCTTCTCCTGCTTCGTCTTCGCGTCCTTGTCCTCCAGGGGCTTGCCGTCGGGCTTCTGGAACTGCGCCACCCAGCGCTTCACGTTCGCGT
This sequence comes from Corallococcus sp. AB032C, assembly GCF_003668935.1. Taxonomy (NCBI): domain Bacteria; kingdom Pseudomonadati; phylum Myxococcota; class Myxococcia; order Myxococcales; family Myxococcaceae; genus Corallococcus; species Corallococcus sp. AB032C. The sequence goes on from NZ_RAWP01000029.1 coordinate 60,683, forward strand.
CCACCGCGCCGCCCTGCCCCTGCCCGAAGTAGAAGACAGCCAGTTCCGCGTCTTCCGCGTCTCCCTTCGCGGCGGGCACCTTGTACGTCGCCGCGCGCATCGGCCGAGGAGGCTGGGCGGCCCACTCCGTCGGCGCGCTCCACGTCAGCCCTCCGGCCTCCTCCGCGCTCGCGCCCATCGCCACGGTCATCGCCAACACAGTCAGCAGTCGTTTCATGAGCGGCAGCGTATCCGCGTTCCCTGGCGCGTCACGCCCTCGTGCCGCGCACGCCGCGTGAGACGTCCACCCGCGTGCACGCGTGGGAACCCCATAGCTGACTCGGCGCGTCAATCCCTCTCACTTTGTGACCGGGGGAGGGCGTGCTACTCACTGACTTGTTTCCAGCAGTTCACCTTGGGCTGGAGGGGATTCCCACCATGAAGAAACAGTTGTTCCTCGGGGCCATGGCCCTAGGAGCTGTCGCCTGCACGCCGGAGATTGCGCAGGAGGCTCCGAATCTGAACGTCGGCCTGGCGGAGTTCGACCCCTCGGCGTCTCCCGCCGTGGTTCCCTCCCCCAACGACCTGGCCATCAACCAGCAGACGAAGAAGGTTCAGGCGCCGATCAACCCGGCGGCGTCCGCGGCGGAGCAGGAGTTCACGCGCGACTACCTGAACTCGCTCAACGGCTTCCCCACGTCCGCCATCGCGAACACCAAGATCAAGGACCTGGATCCGAGCTCGGTGAGCCCGAAGACGGTCATCTTCATCGACATGTACGCGGGCACGCCGCTGGCGACGAAGCCGGTGACGCCGACGCTCGCGTACAACGAGGACACGGACCTCCTCAACATCATCCCCCCGGTGGACATCAACACGGGCCTGCCGGCGTGGCCGAAGGGCTCGCGCTACGCGGTGGCGCTGGTCGGCGGTGAGAACGGCCTGAAGACGAACTCGGGCAACCCCATCATCGGGTCGGCCACGTGGGCCTTCATCAACTCCGACAAGTCGCTGGTCACCTGCGAGGACCTGACCTCGCCGGACTGCGGCCCGGCCACGGAGCTCATCCCCTCCGCGGAGACGGACCCGGCCAAGCGCCTGGCGGACCAGACCGCCAAGTCGCTGCAGCTGGAGCAGCTGCGCCTGGGCTACAAGCAGGTCTTCGACAAGGCCCTGGCGCCGCAGGGGTTCAAGCGTGAGGACATCGTCCTCATCTGGACCTTCAGCATCGTGAACCAGCCGGATGCCACCATCAATCTGGCGGCCACCGATCGCGTTCCCACCATCATCCCCTTCCCCAACGACCTGCTGCGCGTGCCGGCCACGGCCACCGCGGCGGCGCACCTGAACTTCCCCGTCCCGACGACGCCGGGCCTGCAGCAGGACCTGTTCAACGGCCTGAACACGCTGGACGGCTTCTCCACCACGGGCGCCATCGTCACGGAGAACGGCGACGCGCAGGGCGTGCTGGACGGCACCATGTTCCGCGTGGCCTCGGACGGCCCGGCCCCGCGCGTGGACGCGGCGTCGCTGGCCGCGGGCGTGAAGTTCTTCAAGCTGTCCAACCTGGACAAGGGCACCAAGCCGGACGTGGTTCCCTGCCTGGTGGAGAAGAGCGGTGACTGCGGCACCAGCGTGGGCGCGGCGGGCATCGTCGAGGTCCCGCAGCAGCTGCAGATCGTCCCGAAGGCGCCGCTGGATGGCGCCACCCAGTACGGCGCGGTGCTGACCACGGACCTGAAGGACACCAAGGGCCGCAACGTCGCCCCGGGCACGGCGTTCGCGCTGATGCGCCTGGCGAACCCGGTGTTCGCCAACGGCAAGAGCACCATCTCCTCCGTGCCGGACGCGCTCGCGCAGGCGCTGGAGCCGGTGCGCGCGGCCCACAAGCCGTTCTTCGACGCGCTGGCGGCCGCTGGCCTGCCGCGCTCCAAGGTCGCGCTGGGCTGGTCGTTCACCACCCAGAGCACCACGTCCGTCCTGCAGCAGCTGTACACGCTGCCCGGCGGCGTCTACGGGACGCCCGCGGCGCCCATCTCCGCCTTCCCCGTCACGTCGCAGGTCAAGGCCGCGATGGGCGGGGCCGGGTTCGCGTCCGCCAACGTCGGCGCGGTCTACGAGGTGCGGGCCAACACGCCGTGGCTGCTCACGGGCCCCTTCGGCACGCTGAACCCCGCCGAGCCGCGCCCCACGCGCTACCCGTTCATGCTGTTCGTGCCGACCGGCACGGTGCCGACCGGCGGCTGGCCGGTGGCGGTGTTCGGCCACGGTCTGACCAGCAACCGCACCGCGGTGCTCGGCGTGGCCAACACGCTGAACGGCGCGGGCTACGCGGTGGCCGCGATGGACGCCGTCTACCACGGTGAGCGCACCAGCTGCGTGGGCTCCGCCACGGTGCTGGGCACCACGGGCTCGGTGGGCGACGACGGCGCGTGCGCCGACCCCGCCACCCAGCGCTGCGAGAACAGCCCCGCCAGCCCGTCCTACGGCCGCTGCGTGGCGCGCACGGACGCGGCCCGCGCGGACTGCAGCGCCGCGGCGCTGCCGCCGGGCGTGCCGAACGGCGAGGTGTACTGCGCCAACGTGATTACGCAGGGCCAGTGCATGGCGGACAACAAGTGCGAGGGCGGTGACTTCAAGCGCAGCGCGCAGGGCGTCCCGGTCATCTCCGCATGGAACTTCCTGAACCTGGGCAACCTGTTCACCACGCGCGACAACTTCCGCCACCACGTGGTGGACTTCAGCCAGTTCCTGCGCGTGCTGGCCAGCAAGGAGCTGTCCGACGCCGTGGGCGGCCTGAACGCGGCCCAGGTGGACTACGTGGGCCAGAGCCTCGGCGGCATCATGGGCACCATGTCCACCGCGGTGTCCCCGCGCGTGCACCGCTCGGTGCTCAACGTGGCCGGTGGCAACCTGGCCGGCGTGCTGCTGACCGCGCCCGACTTCAAGCCGCAGCGCGATGCATTCCTGGGCCAGCTCGCCACGGCGGGCATCAATCCGGGCATGCCGGCGTTCGACACGTTCATCGGCCTGGCGAACACCATCCTGGACCCGGCGGACGCGCGCAACTACGCGTACCTGCTGGAGAACAACGTGGCGGCCGGTGCGGACCCCGCCGTGCACCGCGCGTTCATCCAGTACATCGCGGACGATACGGTCATCCCGAACGCGAACACGCTGGCGCTGATCAACGCGGCCAACCGCACTGACGCCCCCCGCACGGTGGCTTCGTACATGTTCCCCGCGTCGGAGTCGTCGAGGGGCCACAGCTTCCTGGTCTACAGCGCGAACGCCCAGAACCAGGCGGTCGAGTTCCTGAAGACCGGCGCGCAGCCCAACTGACGCGAACCACTGAGAGAGGAATCAAACACTCATGAAAAAGACACTCTCCCTCGTGGCGATTCTGGCGGCCGGTACCAGCCAGGCCGCGGGATTCCAGGTCGACACCCACAGCGCTCGCGCCACCGGCGTGGGCGGCGCCGCCACGGCGTGGCTGGAGGACTCGTCCTCCATCTATTACAACGTGGCGAACATGGTCGGCGTGAAGACGCTGGACATCACGCTGGGCGACACGGGCATCCTCCCCAGCATCACGTTCCAGCGGCCGAACATGGAGGCGGAAGGGCAGCGCACCACGCTGTCGCCGCCCCCGCACCTGTTCGTCGTCTACAAGCCGTTCGAGAAGGCGGCGTTCGGCGTGGGCGTGTTCACGCCGTACGGCGCGCGCAGCCGCTGGGAGGAGGGCTTCAGCGGCCGCTTCCGCGGCTACGAGTCCTCGCTGGCGACGTACTACATCAACCCGTCGTTCGCGTATGAGCTGCACCCGCGCTTCCGCTTCGGCGCGGGTCTGGACATCGCCCGGGCCACCATCGAGCTGACGCGCGGCCTGGACTTCGTGAACAGCGAGGGCTCCGTCCACCTGGGTGGCGCGGACTGGGGCTCCGGCTTCAACATCGGAGTGCAGGCCAAGCTGCTGGACAACCTGGACATGGGCCTGCACTACCGCAGCGCCATCGACATCGCGTTCCAGGGCCAGGCGGACTTCCAGAACATCCCGGTGGAGTTCCAGAGCCGGCTGACGGACCAGAAGGCGCACGCGGACGTCGTCCTGCCGTCCACCGTGACGGCGGGCCTGGCGTACCGGCCGCTGAACAACCTGCTGCTGGCGTTCGACGCGAGCTGGGTGGACTGGTCCTCGTTCTCGGAGCTGGCCATCCGCTTCGAGAACCCGTCCATCGACAACCCCATCCCCAAGCGCTGGCGTGCGAAGTGGAAGTACTCGCTGGGCGGTGAGTACGGCGTGAGCGATGCGCTGCAGGTGCGCCTCGGTCTCACGTACGACCCGTCCCCCAGCCCCGACAGCACGCTGACGCCGGACCTCCCGGACGCCAACCGCTTCAAGGTGTCCGCGGGCGTGGGCTACCAGTTCAAGCCGTTCCGCGCGGACCTGGGCTACCAGTTCGTCGCTCTGGCGGACAAGGAGAGCACGGCGCCGGGCATGCCCGGAACGTACTCCGGCAACGCGCACGTGCTGGGCCTGACGCTGGGCTTCAACCTGCAGTAACCGGCTGAACCGTTTCTGAAGTAGCGGGCGCCCGGCTCCTTCCGTTCATGGAAGGGCCGGGCGCTTTCGCTTACGGTGCCGGGCCGTGAGCCCTTCCAAGCCCGGCCGCAACGACCCGTGCCCCTGTGGCAGCGGGAAGAAGTACAAGGCCTGTCACGCCGCCGAGGACCGCGCGAAAGCCGCGCCGCCTCCCACCACCGCCCCCGCCCACCCGCTGAAGCAGGACCTGGAGGGCGCCATGGCGCTCCTGGGCGACGCGGACGTGTCCCGCCTGTCCCAGGCGCTGGAGCACCTGGGCGTGCTGCTCCAGGCCGCGGGGCCCCAGCCGGGGCTGCGCTACGACGACAAGGCCTTCAGCGACCACGTGGGTCAGGCGCTCGCGAAGCTGGCCGCGCAGGAAGGCCTGGACGCGATGGAGGCGCGCAACAGCCTGCGCGTGGGCGTGGTGCGGGAGCTGGGCACGCGCGGCTTCCAGGAGAAGCTGGGCGCGGGGCTGCTCGCCCAGGTGGCGAAGAGTGGACGCACGCCGGAGGAGCGGCGCGCGCTGTGCGTGGGCGCGCTGCTGGCCACGGCGGCGAAGAAGACGGGCAAGGTGCGGCCGGAGGACAACCCCGTGCTGGACGTCGTCTTCGACGTGCAGTTCCGCGAGTGGAGCCAGAAGCACGCGGAGGTGGTGCGCAAGTACGAGTCCCTGATCGCGGGCATGGAGCAGGAGGACCTCACGCCCGAGGCCTCGGAGGCGCTGCGCAAGGCGGAGGCGGGCGAGCTGGACGCGCTGGTGAAGCACGTGCAGGCGGACCCCGCGCTGGTGGAGCGCATCTCGCGCGAGGCGAAGGAGCGCGCGCAGCGGGTGGAGACCAAGCTGCGCGACCCCGCCACGCCGTCCGTCTTCTCCCCGGAGGAGGAGCTGTGGCTCACCGTCGCGCTGTGGGAGCCCCTGCGCGCGATGAAGTCCCAGCCCAAGGACCCGGAAGGCCGGCGGCAGGTCATCGCCGCGCTCTTGCGCGCGGTGAAGGGCGCAGTGGACGCGGACTTCCTGGAAGGGATGCTGGAGCGGATGCGCGACGGAGCGAAGGACCCGGCGGCGGACGAGCCCACGCGCGAGTGGCTCACCGACGCGGCCATCGCCTTCGAGGCGGAGCCCGCGCGGCTGGTGCTGGCGGCGCTGCTCACCGCGCGGCAGGAGGCGAAGGGACGGAGCGCGGAGGAGATGGTGGCGCTCGCGGACCTGAAGGCCCTGCCCGCGTGGACGCCGGAGCAGTTGGAGCCCTACCGGCAGCTCATGGAGAAGGAAGGCCGCGCGGCCGGCGCCGGGCGGATCCGCCGCGCGCAGGACTGGCTTCGCGAGCACCCCGTGCAGCTGGACGCGGAAGCCTGACGCGCGTTCAGACGAAGAGCGCCTTCGCGGTCTGCTGGAGGCGCTCCGTGCCCATGCGCATGAGCTGGCCCTTGAGGCCGGGCTGGCTCACGACGTGCCGCTCGAAAGCGGCGCGCTCCAGGCGCAGCACCACGCACGGCGTCTTCGTGCGGACCGTCGCGGACACGGGCTTGTCCAAGAGCAGGGAGATTTCACCGAACACGTCGCCTTCGCGCAGCTCCGGCAGCAACACGATGCGGCCCGGCTGCTCCAGCGACAGCTGACACTGGCCGCGCAGCAGCAGGTAGAAGGCATCGCCCGGCTGCCCTTGAGTCAGGAGCACCTGGCCCGCAGGCACGGCGCGCAGGTCGAACTCGCGCGACATCGCCTGCTTCAGCGCGGGCGACAGGTTGGTGAACAGGGGGCTGGTCCGCAGCAGGTTGTCCACCAGCCGGCGCTGGTAATAGGCCTGCACCGCCGCCTCCACCTCCGGGTGCGCCGCGCTGACGCGGGCCAGGGAGGAGCGCTTGAACTCCAGCAGCACGGAGCGCTCAGGCACCTCCACGCTGGCCAGCCTGGGCCCTTCGGACACCAGCGCCACCTCGCCGAAGAAGTCCCCCGGCCCCAGCGTGGCCACGACCTGCCGCGCGTTGCCCTCCACCCGGCGCGTCACCTCCGCGCGGCCCTCCACCAGCGCGAACATGGAATCGCCCGGCTGCCCCTCCTCCACCACGCGCTGGCCCGGCCAGAAGGCGCGCACCTCCAGCGCCTCCACCAGCGCCACGAAGGCGTCGCGCCCCACTCCGGACAGGACGGGCACGCCCGGGTCCTTGCCGTCGGGTACCCAGGCGAAGGTCGGGGCCAGCGCGCCGGGTGGCAGGGCGAAGCGATCCGCCAGGGCGCGCACCGTCTTGGGACGCGCGCCACGGAGGCCTCGCGACAGCACCGTGGCGGCCACCGCGCGCAGGAGCCCTCCCGCGCGAGTCCACGCGAGCGCCGCGTCGTCGTAGGCGTGGGCGGCCTCCGGGGTGCGCTCCAGCCACTCGAGCAGCTCCGCGACGCGCTGGTGCAGCTCCGGGTCGCCGGGGTCCGCGCGCAGCGCGTCCTGGTAGCCGGCCAGGGCCGCTTCCAGCTTCCCCTCGGCGGCGAGGGCCGCCGCCCGGGATTTGAGGGACGCCACAGGTAGGAGGTCCGCCATGCGGCCCCATGTAGCGCAGGCGCGGGTCGCGCGCACCCGTCCGGAAAGACCGGGAGTGAAGAACTGGAGAGTGCGAACCGACCTGGGCCTGCCCGATGCAGGGACAGGTCGGATACCGGCAGCGCAAAGGTTGAGAGCTTTCATTGTCGCGCCGATTGGCGCCGCGGTTGGCGTCCGTCCACGGTCCCGGACGTCCCGTCTCCGCCCCGGGATGTTTGCGTGAAGAGGACGCCAGGGAATCCCTGTCACAGCGCTTGAGGAGGCCCCCTGGCAATCCCTTTGCAACCGACTGTGTAAACCCAGGCATTCCTTTTCACCTGAACCCAGTCGGAGAATCCATGTCCTTGAAGTTCCCCCTGCCCTGGCTGCTCTCGGGTCTGATGCTCTTGTCCTCGGGATGCGATCCCACCGCGACCGGAAGCACGGCTCCGCACCTCGCCGCACGCAGCGATGACATCGTCTCCGGCATGGAGACCACGGGCTCGATGATCAATCCCCGTGAGGAGCACACGGCGACCCTGCTCCTGAATGGCAAGGTGCTCGTCGCGGGAGGACATCGGTTCATCTCCACGAGTTCCACCAATGTCCAGGTGTCTGAATTGTACGACCCGGCGACGGGAAGCTGGACCGCGTCGGGCTCGATGGTCGCGGCGCGCTCCCGGCACACGGCCACCCGGTTGAACAACGGAAAAGTCCTGGTGGTGGGTGGCAACAGCGGGACATCCACATCCGCGGAGCTCTATGACCCTGCGACGGGGAATTGGTCCGCGGCCAGCACTCCGCCGGGCCCCTGGCGCTCGTCCCATCAAGCCGTCCTCTTGAGCAATGGAAAGGTACTTGTCTCGGGAGGAAGCACGGAGACCGAACTCTATACAGCGTTCGCGGCGCTCTATGACCCGTCGACCGGCACCTGGTCCACCACGGGGGACATGAAGAACGGACGCGACGGTCACACGCTGACGTCGTTGAAGGACGGCCGAGTGCTCGCCGCAGGTGGAACGGGTCACATCAGCAGCTACCCCTACCTTCATTCCCTCTCGACGGCGGAGATCTACAATCCCGTCACGGGTACATGGTCGCTGACGGGAGACATGGAGCCCAACGCGCTCTATTTCAAGGAGGGCAGAGAGAGCCATAACGCCGCCCTGCTGCCTTCAGGAAAGGTTCTCGTGGCGGGAGGCAGATCGAGCAACGGTGCATTTGGAGGCGTCGGTCCCGCCTACAAGACCACCCAGGTCTATGATCCGGCCACCGGTGCCTGGTCCCCCACGGGCACCATGGCCGAGGGACACACAGCCAATTGGCGCGCGGGCCATGAGATGGACTTGCTGCCCTCCGGGAAGGTCGTGTTCGCAGGTTCCTCGAATGGAGGAAGCGTGGAGCTGTACGACCCCACGACCGGAGCCTGGAGCACGGTGGGCACCCTGGCGAACCTCCGCTACGGCTCGACCACGACCACGCTGGCCTCGGGGCGCGTCCTCATCGCGGGAGGGCAGCGCTATGACTCGGCCACCTCGCAGACGGTGTACGCCGCCCAGGCCGAGCGCGTGGTCCTCCCCTACTGGAAGCCCGCGGGCAACATGGCCACCGCGCGCTTCGGGCTCACCGGCACCCTGCTGGGCAACGGCAAGGTCCTCACCACGGGCGGCTTCAACGGCACCACCGAGGTCGCCTCCGCCGACCTGCGTGACCCCACCACCGGTGCCTGGAGCGCCACCGGCGCCATGGCGATGTCCCGCCAGTTCCACGCCGCCACTTTGCTCTCCAGCGGCAAGGTGCTGGTGACGGGCGGCTACGGAAACGACGCCTACCGCTCCTCCTCGGAGCTGTTCAACCCCACGACCGCCACCTGGGCCTCCACCGGCGGCATGAACCAGCCCCGGCTGCAGCCTGTCTCCGTGAAGCTCGCCAACGGCAAGGTGCTCGTCGCGGGCGGAGACACGGGCCTGGGCTACACCGCCTCCGCGGAACTCTACGACCCCACCCCGGGCACCTGGACGTCGACGGGCAGCATGGCCTCCGCGCGCATCCACACCACCCCCGCGCTGCTGCCCAACGGCAAGGTGCTCGTCGTGGGCGGCTACGACGGCAACGTGACCCTCGGCACCGCGGAGCTGTTCGACCCCGCGACCGGCACCTGGTCCTCCGCGGGGACCCTCGCCCAGGCCCGGGAGGGCGCCAGCGCCACCGTGCTGCCGAATGGCAAGGTGCTCATCGCGGGCGGCACGGCCGAGTACCCGCTCAACACCGCGGAGCTGTACGACCCGGCCACCAACACCTGGAGCGCGGCCCCCACCCTCACCTCCTGGCGGACGGACCACGCCGCCATCAAGCTGGCGAATGGCGACGTGATGGTCGCGGGCGGCTACGGCGTCAACACGGGCTACGGCGTGGACGCATACCTCGACTCGGTGGAGGTCTACGAGTCGGCGCTGGGGCGCTGGACGCGCACCACACCCCTGGGCACCCTGCGCTACGCGGCGGAGGGCGTGCTCCTCCAGGACGGCCAGGTGCTCGTCATGGGCGGCTCGGACTTCGACGGCCCCGTCTCCACCACGGAGCTGTACGTCCCCTGAAGCCTGCGGTCTTGAGTCCTCGTCAGTCCTTCTGAACTTCCCCGCCACCCCGTTGGCGGGGGAGCGGCGCGGGCCCACCAGGCCCCGCCGCGATTCCCCACCACCCATCACCCAACCTTGGACCACCCCTTCCGGCCGGGGAGGGGATGGCCCCGGGTCCACCCATTTCCTGGAGTCCACTGGAGTGCGTCCCTTTTCAAGACATCTCGCCGTCGGCTCGCTGGGACTCGTCCTGGCGACCGCCTGCGGCTCACCCGAAGTTCCCTCATCACCCCAACCCGCCGAGGAGTTCGCGGTCATCCAACGGCAGGCCCTGGAGGAGTCCTGCTACGACCGCGACAACCCGCTGCTCCAGTCCCTGAAGACGCCCCTGGGCGCCCGGGACTGCACCTTCGACGAACAGTGCCCGCAGGGCGCGTTCTGCAACGAGAGCACGCACCAGTGCGACTGGACGTGTCTGGAGGGCGGTCCTGCGGGCACCGCCTGCGGCACCGGCAAGGTGTGTGATTGCTCCGGTCAGTGCGTGACCGAGGGCGGCGGCAACCCGCTCGTCCTGTCCGGCACGCTGCCCCGCGTGGACGTCGCGCCGGCCGCCCTCTCCGTCACCACGCCCGCGGCGGGCCAGCCCTTCGCCGCCCGGCGCCTGGTGGTGGGGCTCGCGGCGCTGAACCCGACGGAGGCGGCGCGGGTGACCTCCACGCCGGTGCGCCTGGTCGCCGGCCCCGGCATGGAGGTGGCCTGCGACGTAGGGGAGACCCCCGCGACCGTGTTCTCCAGCGACTGCCTCGTGAACACCTGGGCGTTCAGCGCCTTCGGCACCGGCCAGCGCGCCACGGTGCGCATGGACGTGCGCCCGCGGCAGGACAGCACCGAGCGCCGCTGGTACGTCACCCTGGAGGCGCAGGGCGCCACGCCCCAGCGCACCCGCGTGGACCTCGACCGCGCGGACGCGGCCCCGGGCGTGGGCGGTGTGCGGCCCTTCTTCGGCAACGTGACGCTGACGCTCGACCCGTCCAGCGACGCGGGCACGGAGCCGCTCGTCCTGCCGGTGCGCGCCTTCGCCAACGGCGCGTACCTCATGCTGTTCGACGAGTCGCGCACCCTCTCGCCCTCCGGCAAGCTGCGCCTGTCCACCTCCCAGTCGCACCACGGCGAGGAGTGGCTGCCCGCTGGCAACGGCTCCAACACCGCGGATGCCGTGACGGTGGACGTGGAGGGCACCTACGACGGCACCGGCGCCAGCAACAGCACGCTGGTGGGCACCTTCACGGTGCGCCTGCCCCGGCCCATCAGCAGCGCCTGGGGTGTCCAGGCGACGTACCGGCTGTCGCGCCTGCGCGTGGACACCGACGCGGGGGTGGATGACCTGCCGCTGACCGCCTGCCCGGCGACGCCCTGCGCGACGGGCTCCGTCTGCGAGCCCGACCTGGGCGTCTGCGTCCCCGGCGTGCGCGCCTGGAGCGGCGCCCCCGTCGCCTCCGACGGCCGCCCGCTCAACACCGTCGTCAGCGAGGAGCGCGCGAGCTGGGATTCCGAGGCCCAGACCCGGCTCACCGACTTCATGACCGCCTCGGCGGCGAACGGCACGCCGCTGTCCACGTCGCAGCTCGCCAGGGGCCTGCTCTGCAACCAGGCCACCAGCGCCGCGCCGCTGGAGGTCGCCGGCTTCCCGGCCTTCGCCACGGCGGACGCGGGCCTGCCCTTCGTGCTGGCGCGCTCCGGGGACCTGCGCTGCCAGAACGGCGGCATGCCCTACGTCGCCGAGCTGGGCAACACGTGGGACCGCTACCCGGACGTCAACGGCCTGAAGAACCTGGACCGGATGACCGACCTGGAGATGCTCTCCGAGTGCCTGGAGGACCTGAAGCGGCCCGCGGTCAACGGCCCGGGCCTGGGCACCTCCGACTGGTTCGCCCAGCGCTACGGCGCGCGCTACGCCATCAAGACCCAGCGCGCCACCGTGTCCACGGCGAGCCGCATCACGCCGGGCCGCTGCTTCAACCTGGCGCGCTTCTACGGCGCGCTGAACCTGAGCGCGCGCGACGGCAACAGCCGCGACCAGCGGCTGGCGGGGCGCCTGTTCCAGCAGTGGATCGCCACCCACGGCTACCTCGCCCAGCAGCTGGTGCAGCAGCGGGAGCTGTCGGACTTCCTCAACGAGCCCGCCCCCTCCGACTGGGAGTCCACGCCCGTCGTGCTGGACCGCTTCGAGAAGGGCTGGGACCTGCTTCTGGACGGCACCTACGCCAACCTGATGCCCGGCAACGACGCGGCGCGCACCTGCAGCATTCTCAACCCCGACTACCGCCTGCCCCCCGCGCCCCTGGCGTCGTGGACCTGGGCCACCAACCAGTCCGTGCAGGACCGGGGCACCGGCGCCCGCTGGCAGCGCAGCCGCTCCACCTTCTTCTTCCACACCCCGGACCTGGCGGCGCGCTGCACCAGCACCTCGTCGTCCGTGAACCTGGCGTCCGCGTCGTTCCTGCTGGACGAGTCCCCCACGGGGCCCCGTTCCCTCCAGGTGTCGTGCCTCCAGAAGACCAGTGGTCTGGAGGTCACCGTCCAGGCGGCTCGCCGCGGCACGCCCAGCGGCACCCGCTTCTTCACCTGGACGCTACCCTTCCCCACCGGCACCCAGGGCGTGGCGTTCGCGGTCCTGGACCAGGGCGCCACCATGAGCCTGTTCTCCCCGGCCAAGACGTACCTCGTGCCGGCGCAGAGCACGCTCGCGTACGAGCACACCGTGCTGCGTCCTCCGTTCACCCAGGCCGTGTCCGGTCCGTCCGGGACCCGGCTGGCGGTGTGGGACTTCGTCGCCGACACCGGCCACCTCTCCGAGGCCGTGGACCGGCGCACGCTCTATGACACGCCGTCCGCGGACCTGGCGCCCATGCCCGGCTCGCAGCCGCACCACGACCAGCCGGTGGGCCTGCCCGCGTCCATCCTGGAGGGCCTGACGGCGCACCTGCGCCTGCTCAACACGCACCTGGAGGACGTGGAGCGCACCACGCTGGCCACCTGCGCCCCCGTGGCGTCCGGCACCCCGCGCGACCAGGCCATCACCCGCTTCGGCCGCACCATGCGCTACGCGGTGATGCTGGAGACGTTGGCCCGCTCCGCCTACGCCCGCGAGAAGGACTCGTGCACCACCGCGCAGGGGCTGACGGAGCTGCCCTGGGACAAGCGCTGGCGCGACGCACAGGCGGAGCTGGAGGCCGTGCGCCGCCAGTCCTACGAGAAGCTGCGCGCCATCAACGACTGCCGCCCCTACGGCATGCCCGACGACGAGGTGCCCCTGCTCTTCGGCGCCACGCTGACGGGCTCCATCGAGCGCTACTTCGGAAGCTCCTCGTACCTGCACGCCAACGCCACGTCCGCGGTGAACACCGCCGTCGGCGACAAGCAGGCCGCGGAGAGTTCCTGGGTGTCCCTGCGCAACGGCGAGGTCCAGGAGGCCTACCAGGACGCCGCGAAACAGCAGCGGATGCTGGAGCTCAAGCGGCAGTACGGCGCGCCCATCGTCCAGATGTGCGGGCTGACCAACGTCAACGCGGCGGACGCGCTGGACCTCTTCGACCCGTCGAAGACCGCCCAGCCGCTGCGCCCCGAGGCGTGCTTCGTCAAGCCGGAGTGCCAGACGCCCCCCGCGCAGGTGTACGCCGCGGTGCGGACCGAGCACGCCCGCTTCGCGCTGTGCACGTGGAAGCGCCTGGTGCCCTCCACCTCCGTCTACACGGACGCGGCGGTGCGCGCGCTGGTGGAGCACTACACCACCGTCGACGTGATGCCCGGCTCCGGCACCGTGACGTGGGGGAGCACGACGCTGCCCGTGTCCCGGCTGTACGGCCAGCCCCTGCCCACGAATGAGATCGCCTCCGGCGAGTTCGCCGCGGCCCGGGCCGCGTGCCTCCAGGAGCTGGGCACCCAGGGCAGCCAGCTGCCCACGCCCTCCAGCCTGGGGCTGAAGCTGGAGAGCAGCTGCTACCGGGGGGACATGGGCAACGCGATGCTGTCCATCGTCGGCGCGAACCAGGGCCTCCAGGTGGCGCAGGCGCAGTGGACGGACGCCCAGGAGCGGCTGCGCATCGCCCAGGAGCGCTGCCTCACGCTGGAGACGGACACCCAGAAGCAGATCGCCCTCAGCGCCAGCTACGAGGCGGAGATGACCGGCCTGCTGGAGGCGAAGGTCAGCGTCGACCGCAAGGTGAACAACATCAGCGACGTCAACAACAAGGGCGAGTCCATCATCAGCGCCTTCGCGTCCGGCACCTACGTGGGCATCGCCTGGGGCGCGGTGAAGCTGCTCAGCTCCAGCGCGGAGAACCGCTACAAGGACGAGTCCATCGTCCTGAACGCGCGCATCCAGCAGCTCGACCTGCAGCACAAGCTGGCGGTGGAGGCGCTGGCCCTCCAGACGAACGTGAACCAGTGCTACGCGGAGGCCCGCACGTACATGGTGGGCATCAGCACCGCGGCCATGCAGATCGACCGCGTGGGCACCGACGTGGACAGCGCGCTGCTCCAGCTGGAGAACATGGAGGGCCGCGTGCGCCAGCTCCTGCTGGAGGGTCAGCAGGTGGTGGCGCAGGAGGAGGCCCGCCAGGTGCCGCTCTTCTCGCACGACTTCTGGCTGCACGAGCGGCTGACGCGGGCCCGGGAGTCCTTCGCCACGGCGAAGCGGCTGTCGTACCTCTTCGCTCGCGCGCTGGAGTACGAGAAGCAGCAGAGCCTGCCGGCCACCAGCGCGGTGCTGGCGGCGAAGGGGCCTCTGCAATTGCAGAGCGCGCTCAACGCGAACGCGTACGCGGCCCTGGACAAGACCGTGCATGGCCGGGACGTGGAGGGCCAGGCCTTCGTCGTGCAGCTGCGCGGCAACGTGTTGAAGCTGGAGGACCTCGTCGCCGCCACGCCGGGCGAGCGCAGCCTGACGAAGCAGGAGCGCTTCACCCGCCGGCTGCTGTCGCCGGAGAACGCGGTGTACGACGACAACGGCCGCTACCTGGGCCAGGGCCTGCGCTTCTACCTCCAGGACAGCCTGGGTCCCAACTCCATCCGCTGCGGCGAGAAGGTGTGGACGGTGCACGCGCACCTGGTGGGCGATGACCGGGTGGAGACGTGGCTGAACGGCCACGGCCTCGCGCCGCTGGTGCTGCGCAAGCGCAACACCTTCAGCAGCCACAGCTGCGACCCGGACCACAAGGGCTTCCAGACCCGCGCCCTGCGCCCCTCGCTGCGCAGCGGCGGCTACACGGGCACCGCGAAGCCGGGCGAGGAGACCACCTTCACCCTGGCGAGCGTGAGCGCCAACACCGGCCAGACGGTGCTCGGGTTCCAGCAGAACCCGTCCGGCGCTCCGTCCACGGAGTGGAAGGGCCGGGGGCTCTACGGTGAATACGAGGTCATCTTCCCCTGGGTGGACCTGATGACCGCGGGAGGCGTGTCCACGGGCTTCCCCATGGATGGCGTCACGGACGTGTACCTGCGCTTCGAGCAGGTCTCCGCCGCGACCAGCCACGTCTACGAATAGCCACAAGGCCTCACAGCCAAGGCCGATGACAGGACCCGGGAAGCGCCTCCGGGTCCTGTCCCTTCCTGAGCGCGCGCCGAACGACCCGCTCCGGGTCGAGGTGCGCGCGCTCGATTGTCACTTCACTCTTTCTTGCCACGAATTCGAGGGTCAGGTGTTTCTCCGAACCAGATGGATGGCGGTGGTCTGCGCGCTCCTGGGCACGCAGGCGCAAGCCGCGGGGGAGCCCGCGCCGGGCTCCGTGAATGCGCAGACCGTGAGGCTGCCGGATGGACCGGGCAGCGTGCGAGGCCTGGCGGACTCCGCCAGCGTGAATGTCTTCAGCGGCCAGGTGGGCTACGGAGTGCCGCTGGACCTGCCGGCGGGCATCGCGGGCTTCGGCCCGAAGCTGTCGCTCACCTACTCCGGTGACCTGGGCAACGGTCCGCTGGGCGTGGGCTGGACGATGCCGCAGGTGGTGTTGCGCCGCTCGGTGCGGCTGGGCGTGCCGGCCTACACGAGCGCGGATGAGCTGGAGCTCGTGGGCGTGGGCGGCGGACGACTTGTGGCGCTGCCGGACGGCACCTGGCGCGTGGAGGGCCAGGGCCACTCCGTGAAGGTGGAGCGCGACGGCACGGGCTACGTCATCACCGAGAACGGCGGTGTGCGCTACCGCATGGGCGTCAGCGCCGCGGGCCGGCAGGCGGACGGCGCGCGGGTGGCGGCCTGGCACGTGGAGGAGGTGCTGCACCCCAATGGGCAGACCACCGCCTTCAGCTACACGCAGCACAACGGCCAGCAGTACCTGTCGGACGTGCGCTGGGGGCCCAACGCGGCCTTCCGCGCGGAGTTCGTCTACGGGGCGCGGCCCGACCCCACGGTGAGCTACCGCACGGGTTTCAAGGTGGAGACGGCACAGCGGCTGACGGAGGTGCGGGTGCACTCCTTCGGGGAGCTGCTGCGCGCGTACGTGCTGGGCTACGAGGACACCCTGGCGCTCAGCCGGCTCAAGACAGTGACACAGCTGGGCCGCGGGAGCCTGGGGGCGCTGCCCACGCTGACGCTCACCTACGCGACGCCGCAAGCAGCGGCCACGGCGCGGGTGGAGCCCGCGGGCGGCTGGCTCCTGTCCAACACGGGCACCGCCCTGATGGACGTGGACGGCGACGGCCTGACGGACCTGGTGCGCCTGACGAGTTCCGGCCACCAGTGGCGCAAGGGCACGGGCACCGGCTTCGCCGCCGCGCGGGTGCTGAGCGGGGCCTCGGGCGCGCAGCTCTCCAGCTCGCGCTTCCTCGACGTGGACGGTGACGCCCGGCCGGAGCTGGTGCGCAACTTCTCCGAGGCGTGGCAGGTCAACCGCCTGCAGGGCGAGTCCCTGGGCACCACCGCCACGAAGTGGACCGGCACGGACGGGCTGCCGCTCTACAACGACACCACCTTCTTCGCGGACCTCAACGGCGACGGCCGCGTGGACGTGGTGCGCACGGGCAGCGAGTCGATGTCCGTCCGCTGGAACCGCGCCACGGGCCTCGCCGCCTCCGTGCAGAAGCCTCCCGTGGACGGCGTGTCGCTGCTCCCTGGCGCGAACACGCGCTTCCACGACGTGAACGGCGACGGGCTGGCGGACGTCGTCCAGCTCAGCACCAACTGGTTCAAGGTGTACCTGGGCAAGGGCGACGGCACCTTCGTCGCGGGGCCGCTCCAGAACTACCCCTGGGGAGAGGGCACCACGCAGGCCAACGTGAAGCTGGCGGACCTCAACCGCGACGGCCTGATGGACCTGGTGTACGTGCGCAACGGGTACGTGAGCTGGTACCGGGGCAAGGCGGGCGGAGGAACGGAGACCGCGCCCACGCAGCTGGTGCCCCCGGGCGTGGACGGCGCCTCCACGGTGGTGGCGCTCGCGGACCTCAACGGCAACGGCAGCGAGGACGTGGTGTGGAGCGGCCCGGACGGCATGTGGGCGCTCGACCTGGCGGGCCCGACGACCGCGGGCATGCTGTTGGGCATCGACAACGGGTTGGGCAAGACGGTGGCCCTCCAGTACCAGGCCAGCGCGGCGCTGGCGGCGGAGGCGGACGGCACGCCCCTGGCGTGGACGCGGCGCTTTCCCACCTCCATCCCGGTGCCGGTGCGCATGACCGTGAACCCCGGCGTCGGCGGGCCCGCGCGCGTGGTGGAGTACACCGTGCGCGACGGCTTCTGGGACGCCACGGAGCGCCGCTTCGGCGGCTTCCTCGTGGGCGGCGTGCGCAAGGTGGGCAGCGGCCCGGCGGACACCCTGTACGAAGAGACGCGCTACCACGAGGGCACGGGCATGGACCGCTCGCTGCGGGGCCTGGCGTTGGAGGTCCGCCGCGAGGACGGGCTGCACACGCTCTACTCCGTGGCCACGTCCGTCTACGAATCGCGCCCAGTGCAGGGCCTGCCGGACGTGCCGCTGCTGCGCAGGCCCGCGCTGATGGAGGCGCGCACGAAGCACCATGAAGGACTGACCACGCCGCTGGAGACGCTGACGACGTACGCCTACGACGCGCGCGTGCGCCCCATCGAGGAGAAGTCCTTCGGCCGGCTGGACCTCACCGGCGACGAGCGCACCGTGCAGCGCAGCTATGCCAGCGACGACGCGCTGATGGTGCAGGACGTGGTGTGCGAGGAGAAACTCCTGGAGGCGAACGGGACGCTCGTCTCCCATGCGCGCACGTTCTACGGAGACGCTCAGCAGCTCTTCTCCTGGACGGACCCAACGCAGTGCCGCGCGGGGCGACTGCTACGGGAGACCCAGGGCTTCCTGGGCGGCCTCCAGCCGCGCTGGGTGCTGCAGGACGCAACCGAGTACGACGCATGGGACAACCCGACACGCCGCTACAGCCAGGGGACCTGGAAGACGCTGGGCTATGACGCGAACCACCTGCACCCCACCTCGGAGAGCGTGTCACCGTCCACGGGGCTCAGCCTGTCGTGGACGATGGAGTGGGACGACGTCACGGGCATCGCCCGCCGCCTGACGGACACCTCCGGCGGGGTGACCGAGGTCTCCTTCGACAGCCTGGGCCGGTTGCTGACGGTGTCCCTGAACGGCGCCGAGCCGCACCTGCGCTATCGCTACGATTGGACCGCGCCCCTCCCCCGGACCTTCTCCTACGTCTACGACGGGAGCCCCGACACACTCGCTGGCAGTTGGATGGGAGACTGGGCGGCCGGAGGCCACTGGCGCGAATCGGTGGCGGTGGCCAACGGCGCCGGTGAGCCGCTCTACTCCGCCACGCGGCTGTCCTCCGCTCGCTGGGCGGTATCGGATTGGAGGGAGCGCGATGCGCGGGGACAGCTGATCTTCGTGGCGGATGCCTTCCACTCGGACGGAGCACTGCCGTCCGCGCGCCCCTTGGGAGTCGCGGGTCAGACGCTGACCCATGATGCCCAGGGTCGGCTGGTGCAGCAGTTGCTGCCCACAGGGGGCCTCAAGACCTTCAGCCACAGCGCATTCCAGATCCGTCAGTCCATCGAGGGGCTGGAGCCTGTCCTGCTTCGCATGGACGGCCTGGGCCACATCGTCCACACCGAACGGCAGGTGGACGGCGTCCTGGAGCGCGTGGATGCAGTGCACGACGCGGCCGGGCGCGTACGCGCCCTGGGCCTTCAGGGCGGCACCGTCACCCATTCCTTCACCTACGATACCCTGGGGCGGCTGGTGTCCGCACAGGACCCGGACATCGGGCCACGCACGCTGCGCTACGACGACCGCAACCGGCTGGACTCGCACACCAACGGTGTGAACCAGACGCAGCTGTTCTTCTATGACGACGCAGGCCGGCTTGTCCGCAGGGAGGGCGAGGACGCGGCCTCCGTCGTCTACCACTACGACCAGAACGAGGACGGCACGACCACGGGCAACGTCCGGGGTCGGCTGGCCTGGGTGGAGGAGGCGCTGGGCACGGTGCGCTACGTCTACGACGCCGCGGGCCGCGCGACGGTCCACAAGCGCGTCGTCGACGGGCAGGAGGCCACGGAGGCCGTGACCTTCAGCCCCTCTGGCCTGCCGCTGCGCTCCTCCATGGATGGCCTGGATGTCGAGACCACCTACGACGCCGCCGGACGCCCCATCCAGTTGGGGACGTACTGGGAGGCCCTGGAGCTGGACGCCGCGGGCCGCGTCCTGGAGGAGCGGTACGGCAATGGCATTCGTCAGGACTACACCCGCGATGCCCTGGGCATGCCGTCGCGGGTGCGGGTCCTGCGCTCCACCGGCACGGTGCTCTATGACGTCGAGGTGACGCGCAACGACTACCGCGCGCCCACCACCCTGCACGACACCGACGGCGTGGGGCTGCCGCACTCGGCGGTATTCCATTACGACGGCGCGGCCCGACTCACCAGCGCCCTGCTGGGAGCCATCACACTGCCGGACGGGACGCTTGGCGCGGGGCAGCACTCCTCCACGTTCAGCTATGGCTATGACGGCCTACAGAACATGGTGCTGCGTCAGGCCTCCGGTCCCCAGCAGCCCGGCGCCCTGCTCGCCGGCACCTACCACCACGGCGAGCGGGGCCAGGGCCCGCGCCAGCTCTCTCGCGTCGCGTCCGCCACCGGCGACGTGCTGCTGGACTACGACGGGGCCGGGCGTGTCATCCAACAGGGCGCCGTGCAGATGGCGTACAACGGGTTGGATCAGCTGGTGCGCGTGGCCCTACCGGGAGAGAACTCCCCGACGGTCCTGCACGCCTATGGTCACGACGGGATGCGCGTGCGGACCCAAGGCCCTGGCGAGGGTCCGCAGTACTGGTTCTCACCCCGGCTCACCCAGCATCCCGATGGGACCCGGGACCGCTACCTGAAGCTGGGGGAACGGACCGTGGCCCGCGTGAGCTACCGCCCGGCGCCCCTGCCGGGTCCGCTGTCGTCCCCGGAGCAGGGGGCTTCCACGCTCCGCTCCCTGTCGGGCACCGCTGCCCGGGCACTGGCAACAGTGCTGGTTGGCGTGATGGGTACGTTGATGTTCTCCGTCATGTTGGCACGCCAGGCGACGCGGACCCGGGGCGTGCGCGCCCTGGCGGCGGGCATGGCCGTGCTGCTGGTGGGCCTGGCCTGCAATCCGCAACTGGGAGGGACGCCGACCGGCGCGCAGCGCGCGGCGCAGTGGGTGAAGGCCAGCACGGTGTACTTCCAGTCCGGGGTATCCGTGGGGGCCGCGCTCCTCACCCGCGAGGACGGCAGTGTCTTGGAGGAGCGCGCCCATGAGCCCTTCGGCGCGCCGCTGGCCGCGTACCGGGAGTTCGTAGGCGGCGGCAGCGAGGTCGGCGACGTCGATTTCCGGGTGGAGCCGCTCAACGCGCTCAATCGGCTGACGGATCCGCACACCGGATGGAGCGACCACGGCATCCGCTGGATGGCGCCCGAGACCGCACGGTGGTTGACCCCGGATCCACCGGTCAAGGCGCCGGATCCGTCATTCCTGTCCGCGCCCTGGGACCTGCATCCGTACCAGTTCGTCCGCCAGAACCCCGTCGTCTACTGGGATCCGGATGGCCAAGCCGCCGCAGACGCCGCGGAGTGGTGGGAGAAGAACGGCCGGCAGCCCTACCGGGACTGGTTGCTCAGCCAGATCTCTACCCAGAACTCCTTCAATGACAACCTGCAGCTCGCGCTGCTGACCCTGTCCGTCGAGTCGGGCGCGGGAATGGTGGACCTGGCCCGGCTCGGAGAGGGAGCAGCCGAAGGAGGCGTAAAGGGTTACGTGCAGGACGGCCTGAGGGCGCTGGCCATCGCCGGCATGGCGCGCTCGGGCGCGAACATGGCGTTGCCCCGCGGCACCCCCAATGCTCCCGCCGCGCCACCCGCCAGCACGAGCGCCGCGGCGGAGGAGACGGTGACGCTCTACCGGGGGCTCAACCAGAGCCACGTGGCCTACCAGCAGGCGCTCAAGGGCAACTCCATCCCCGCTCGCTCCTGGTGGCAGTTCTGGAAGCGGGCGGCCACTCCGCTGGAGCACAACACCAAGTCGACCCTGTCGTCAGATTACACCTCGTGGACGACCGACCCGGATGTCGCCATCAACTACGCCCTCAGGCCCAACGGCTCTGGCGTGGTAATGACCATTGAGGCGCCCAAGGCCTGCACGGTGGCGAGCCCCAACCTCAAGCAGGTGGCCTTGATCCACAAACCGGGAGTCATCGTGAGCGAGAGCGAGGTGTTGCTGAAGGGCGTCGTCAAGGGCGCGAGCACCCAGGCGATGGACATGGCCACGGCCACGAAAACGGGCGGCACGCCGTGACGCCGCCCCTCCCAGGCACCGGACCGGTCCAGGTCACCCTGGCCGAGGTGAACACGGGCATCGTCCTGGATACCCATGGCCGACGCTTCGTGGGTGGCGGCCCTCCGCCTGTTCTGGAGTTCGCCTCGCTGGAGGAGGCCCGGGCCTTCAGCCAGCGGCGTATCCAGGAGCAGCCCCAGGTCGAGTGCGTGCTGAAGCGCCCCTCGGACGGCCACGTGGAGGTCTTGCGAGCCGACCCCGCGCAACGGTGAAGGTCCGCCGCGCCGTGGAACGCCTCCACGGCGCGGCCCCTGACCTTCAGCTGCTCAAATCCCGCACCCGCTCCGCCAGGCTCTGGGTGAAGAGGCGGTAGATGCGCAGGGCCGCGGCCTCGTGCGTCTCCAGGAAGTATTGGAAGTCCGTCCGCGTGACGCGCAGGGCGCGCACCACCGTGTGCGCGCGCACGTGCGCGGACACCGGGCCATCCAGGATGAGGGAGATTTCCCCCAGGAACGCACCCGGCCCCAGCATGTTGAGCTGACGCGCGTCCCGGCCCGGGCCGGTGGACACGCTCACCATGCCCTCCAGCAGCACCACCAGCCCCATCCCCTTCGCGCCCTTCTCCAGCACCGTCGTCCCCGCCGGCACCAGCACGGGCCGGGCCAGGCGGTAGAGGTCGCGCATGTCTTCCAAAGACAGACCATCGAAGATGGGAATGGCTTTCAGATAGCCATAGCCATCCACCACCGGCTGAGCCTTCTCCGCCGCGACCGAGCCCTCCGGCGCCGACGCGAGCCCCAACTGCTGGAGCAGCCGCGCCTGCTCCGCCTGGAGCAGCAGCAGCCCCGCCCCCGACGCGTGCTTGATGCCGTCCGCCAGGAGCACCAGCGCGCGCCACGTCGCGCCCTCCGCGTCCAGCAGCTCACACATGCGCAGCACCGCCTCCGGCCGCTGCCCGTCATCCACGGGCACCGCTCGCAGCATCTCCAGCTCCGCGTGCGAGTTGCCCAACACCCGGAACACCTGCGCCGCCTCCATGGGCCGGTGCATGCGACCCAGCAGGTGCGCCAGCGACTCGCGCGCGCCCAGCGCCTGGTACAGCGACAGCGCCTGCTCCAGCGAACCGGCCCGCTCGAAGGCCGCCGCCGCGCGGGCCTGCTCCCCCACCCTCAGCCACGCCTCCGCGGCCAGCAGCGGCGCTCCCGCCTGTTCGTACAGCGGCGCCGCGCCCCGGTCGTCTCCATCCGCTTCCAACAGCCGCGCCGCGCCCGCGAAGTCTCGCGCCTGCCGCAGCACTTCCACCAGCCGGGTGCGCGTATCGGCGGGAACCACCAGCGCCTCTTCCAGGACCCGCTCGCGCTGCCCCGCCCCCATCGCCTCATACGCGCGCACCGCGTCCTCCACCGCGCCCTTCATCACCCGCGCCCACACCCCTCGCGTGACGCTGGAGCCAGGGCCCACGGCCACGTCGTCCCCGTTCGAATCGTTTGGAGTCACGGCCTTGTCGTTCCTCCCGGACACCCTGGCGGACAAAGGGGGTCCACGCCTGGGTCCGGGACCCTGATTCCGTAGCATTCTGAAACAGGGAAAGCCAGCCAGCGCGGTGAAGAGGGGCAGGCTTTGGACACACTGTCCACCGCGTGAATCGAATGAGCAAAACCTGAGAGGTTGGAGTTCGCTCAAACCCTGCGCTTCGGGGTGGCTGTCGTACGTGAGAGGGATTCCCCACCTTCAGGCGTCCCTGCACCAGGGACTCCTACCCAAGGTGTCTTCCCCCATGACGTCGCGCCCCGCTTCCTTCCGTTCTCTCAAGGTCCTGGAGTCGTCCCACCCGCGCCGCGCGCTGAACCTCCTCGCGCGAGGTGGCTGCCTGCTGATGCTCGCGTCCGGAGCCGCCCGCGCCAACGAGCCCGAGGCCCCGGCGCGGGCCGAAAAGCCAGTGCAGGCCGAGGCGCCGGTGCAGGCCGAAGCCCCGGTGCGGACCGAAGCCCCGGTGCGGACCGAAGCCCCGGTGCGGACCGAGGCCCCGGTGCGGGCGGAGGCGCCGGTGCGGGCCGAAGCCCCGGTGCAGGCGGAGGCGCCGGTGCGGGCCGCGGGCGCGGAAGGGGACGCGGCTCCGGCGGATGACGCGGTGTGGGGCGAGGAGGCGCTGGCGCAGGCGGAGCTGCCGGCGTCGATGACGGACGCGGCGCGGACGCTGGGGGAGGCGCCGGTGGTGGTCTGCGCGGGGGCGCTCCAGCAGGCCTACCGTCCCGGCCTGCTGCTCACCACGCCCCGGGACACGGTCCAGCGCGAGTCGCTCCAGTTCAGCGGCTGCCCCATCAACGACGGCGTGGTGATGACGGCCGTGGGGTTGGAGACCCTGCATTTGAAGCGCGCGACGTGCATCGGCAACGCGGGAGGGGCCTCTATCGCTACGGTGACATGGTCCAACGGGGAGAAGTCCTCCGTGCAGTTGGACCGCGTGGAGGTTCGTGCGGATGGCGCAATGCAGGTCTTCACGTCCGAGGGGACCATCGGCGCCGGGCGTCACGCGGGCCACGGTGTGCGCCTGGTCACCGCCGTGCCCACCCTCACCACGCTGGCGGCCTGCGTCCAGCCGTCGGGCCTCACGGCGAACATGGGCGTCGCCACGCTCACCGTGCTGGACCTGCCCACCGTCCTGGACATGCCCACCGGGGAGCGGTGACCGCGCGGCCGCTCGCCTGCCGGGCGCTTCGGGGAGGAGCGGACTCCGCGCCGCATGCACCGCTATGCAGGCGCGGGCCGGGCGTTATCGTGGGCGACCATGAGGCCTGCCCCGGAGCGCCGGATGCGAACGCGACGAATCACGGGGGGTTGGCGGGGGGCGGCGGTGGCCGGCCTCCTGGGCTCGGGCGCGGCGTGGGCGCACGCGGGCCTGCCAGAGACGGCCAACGTCACGCTGCGGAGGGGCCACTCCGAGGACTTCTTCGTGGGGGCCACGTTCGGCGCGGTCATCTCGCGCGACAGTGGGCGGACGTGGCGCTGGGTGTGTCCGGATGCCATGGGGTACGGCGGCTGGCGCCCGGAGTCCTTCGTCTGGCGCGAGACGGGGCAAATCCTGGCGGCCACCGGCAACGCGCTGCTGTCCTCGAAGGACGGCGCGTGCTCTTGGACGTCGCACCCGGCGTTCAAGGACACCTGGGTGACGGGGCTGGCGGCGCACCCCACGGATGACGCGGTGCTGTACGTGGCCACGGGCCGCTCCACGTCTGCGACGAACGGGGTGTTCCGCTCGGAGGACGGCGGGGAGACGTGGCGGCCGTTGGGGCTCCAGCGCGCGGGGGTCCTCTTCTCCGCCGTGCGCGTGTCCACCGCGGACCCACGCACGCTCTACGTGTCCGCGTCGGACACGACGCGCATGTATCTGTTCCGCAGCGACGACGCGGGCGAGACGTGGGAGGAATCGCCGCAGACCTTCCCGGACCTGGTGCGCCCGTTCGACTTCGTGGTGACGGCGACGGACCCGGTGGAGCCGCACCGCGTCTGGGCGCGCGTGTCCGCGCAGGGCTACACGCACATCCTGCACAGCACGGACGGCGGGCGCACCTTCACCGCGCGCACGGGCGCGGGCATCGACGACGTGTTCATCAACATGGACGTCTCCGCCGACGGCGGCACCGCGTGGGTGTCCACGTACAACTCCTTCTTTCGCAGCCAGGAGGGCGGGGCCTTCTCCAAGCTGGTGCTGCCCACCGGCAACGCGTGCGTGACGCGCGTGGGAGACGTCATCTACGGCTGCGGTTCGCCGTGGCTCCATGACTGGTCGCTGGCGCGCAGCAGCGACGACGGCACCACGTGGGAGCCCCTCTTCAGCCTGGAGCAGATTCAAGGCAGCCATCAGTGCCCGGCGGGAACGCCCGTGCGCGAGCTGTGTCCGTCGCGCTGGCCCCAGCTCGCGGAGACGATTGGCGCGCCGCTCTACCCGGATGGCGTGCCGGACGCGGGCGTGCTGGATGCGGGCGTGCAGCCGGTGGAGGACGCGGGTACGCCCGCCGACCCGAAGCCGAAGCCGTCCTCCGGTTGTGCCGCCGCGCCCGCGGGCATGTTGCTTCCGCTGTTCCTGCTTCCCTTGTTGCGCCGCGGCCGGCGGCGCGAGGCCCCATGACCATGAAGCTGAAGACGTCCCTGCCCTGGAGTACCGCCGCTGTCGCGCTGCTCGCCCTGAGCGCGTGCAATGGCGACGACACCGAGCCTCAGGCCACCGAGTGCGAGGAACCGCTCTACGCGGGCGGCGCCACGGACGAGGCGTGGCGCACGCTGGTGGATGCGAGGAACCAGCCCCAGGACAGCTCGCGCGCGGTGACTCTCACGTCGCCCGAGTCCCAGCAGGAGTACTGGACGGACCAGTCCGCGCCGCTGTGGCAGTGGACGTCTCCGCTGCGCGCGTCGCTGGAACGCCCGGGCCGCACGTCGCCCCTGCTGGAGGGCCGTCCTCGCGAGTCGAAGCGCTCGGTGCTCGCGTGGCTGGGGAACCTGGTGCTGCCCACCGCCGAGGCCCACCTGCCGCCGTACACGGGCGACCTCTACTGGGTGAAGGTCCACGTCGCCGGGCGCGAGTGCCCCATCGCCCAGGTGCTGACGTCTGAGTTGCAGTGGCAACTGGATGACGGCTCCTGGCGGACGGTGAAGGACGCGGCGGGCAAGGCGCTGACGGTGCAGGTGGTGAGCGCGTACCTGGTGCAGAACCGCATCACGGAGGGGCCCTACACGATGGGGTCCCCCGTGCCCTTCACCATGGGGATGGCCAGGTGAGGCGCGCCGCCTGGCTTTGCATCCTGGCGCTGGGCGCGTGCACGGAGGCCGAACCGCCGGAGCCAGGCAAGGACGTGCCCGAGCTGACGTACGCGGATCCAGACCCGTGGACACGGGGCGGCTCGACGGTGCCGCCTCCGGGGGCTTCCGGGCGGCTGCTGGTGACGAACAGCCTGGATGACTCCGTGAGCCTGCTGGACATGGACGGGCTGGGGACGCCGGGCTGGGGCGAGCTGGCGCGCGTGCCAGTGGGGCTCAACCCGGTGGAGCTGGAGGGACCGCACCACACGGCGGTGTCACCTGCTGGCGACTATTACTACGTGGGCATCTCCAACTACGTGCCCGGAGGCGGCTCGGGTCCGCATGGCGCGCATGGGACGGGGACGGCGGACGGCTACTGCCTGAAGCTGAGCGCGAAGGACAACCGGTTGGTGGCCTCCACGCGCGTGGACCGCAACCCAGGGGACGTCATCGTCAGCGCGGACGGGCGCACGCTGTACCAGACGCACTTCGACCTGTTGCGCATCGCGGACGTGGCGCGGAAGGGCGGGCCGGAGGAGGACATGGTCTCGCGCCTGGTCATCCTCGACGCGGAGACGATGACGGTGAAGGAGCGGGTGAAGGTGTGCCCCGCGCCGCACGCGGTGCGCCTGTCCGCGGATGAGCGCACGGCGTACGTGGCGTGCTGGTCGGACGAGGTCGCGGTGGTGGACCTGGCGGCGGCGGGCATGCCGGTGACGCGCGTGAAGGTGGCGGCGGGCTCGGGCACGGCGGTGAATCCGCGCCATCAGCCGTACGCGCTCACGGTGTCGCCCACGACGGGGGATGTGTGGGTCAGCTCGCTCGCGAGCAAGCAGGTGCAGGTGCTGGAGCCCGGGACGCACACGATGAACCCGGAGCGCACGGTGTACCTGCGCGGCGCTCCCATGTTCGGCGCGTTCACGCAGGACGGGCGCACGCTGTACATGCCCTATCAGCAGGAGGACGCGGTGGCGGTCATCGACGCGGCGACGTCCACGGTGCAGCGCACGGTGCAGTTGTCGCAAGCGGGATGTCTCAACGTGCATCAGTTCATGCTGACGCCGGACGAGCGCCACGGGCTGGCGGTCTGCGAAGGGGACCACATCGGCCCGGGCACGTTGCACGTCGTGGACCTGGCGGAGGGCACGGTGCTGTCCACGGTGAGGATGGGCATCTTCCCGGACTCCGTGAGCCTGTTGCGGGGGCAGCCGTGAGGGACCTGCGCGCGGGTGTGGCGGCGATGCTCGTAGGGGTGCTGGCCGGGTGTGGTGGCGAAGAGGGGCACCAGGCCGCGGCGGACTACGGGGAGGCGCTGTTCCAGGACGCGCGGCTGTCGTCGAGCGAGTACAACACGTTCTCGTGCGCGACGTGCCACGTGACGACGGCGGAGGTGCCGGCGGGGCGCATCGACTCAGGGCACACGCTGTACAACGTGGCGGCGCGGCCGAGCTGGTGGGGCGGCAACGAGACGCAACTGCTGGACGCGGTGAACTTCTGTTACGTGAACTTCATGCGCGGGGTGACGAAGCTGGGGGCGGAGGAACCGCGGTCCCGCGCGCTGTATGAGTACCTGGCTCGGATCAGCCCGGACGCGCAGGCGCCCGCGCTGCCGTTCACGGTGGTGAAGGACATCCAGGACGTGCCCCGGGGCGACGCCACGCGAGGCGAAGCGGTGTACCGGGCGGCATGCCAGAACTGCCACGGCGCGACGCACACGGGCGAGGGCCGGCTGACGGATCTGGCGTCGGTGCTGCCGGAGGTGACTCGCGATTACGACCGGCTCTTCCCGGGCATCCCGCACGCGCAGGTCGTCATCGAGAAGGTGCGGCACGGTCCGTTCTTCGGCGTGGGGGGCAACATGCCGCTCTACAGCACGGAGGCCCTGTCCGACGCGGACCTGGGCGCGCTGCTCATGTACCTGGGGCTTTGATGCGGATCCCCACGCTCTGGCTGCCATGACGCTGCGTGGATTGCGCGCGCTCGGACTCGGGCTCCTGGGTCTTGGCCTGAGTGGATGCGGCCTGCTCGGTTACCACAAGCTCCCCGTGGCTCCGCGTGCGACTGAAGAGGAAGCGGCCCGGGTTCACTTCCCGGAGTCCTTCGACAATGCCACCCATCTTTCAGGACCCATGCTGGAGGCCCTGAGCCTGGCACTGAACGACTTCCTTCCGCCGGGCCGGAAGGTCCAGACCAACGCACGCGATCCGCGCATCGCGGAGTGTCTGTCACGCCGCGACACCTACGAGACGGCGGTCTATTGCGTGGATGGTCAGGGCCGCATCGTCACCGTGCGCTGAACCCGTCTGACCGCTGCACAGGCAAGGAGGGCAGCGCAGGGCATCCCGCCCCTGCCCATGCGAGCCCGGCCGCCGCACCTCAAGAACATTCATGTCTTCGTCGGGTCCACAGGAGCACGGCCCTTCATCCGAAGAGCCAATGCCCACGAGGGGCCGGTCCCCTGCGTCCCTGGCCGAGTTGCTGAACACCGACCGCGAGGCGCTCCTGGAGGACTGGTGCGCCCGGGTGTCGCCCCTCTTCACCACCCTGCGCCTGTCACGAGAGCAGCTCGTCGACGCCCTACCCGCCCTGCTCGATGAGCTCCACGCCGCGCTCGTGGACACGGAGGAGGGCGCGGACGGCCTCCCCCCGCTCCACCACAGCGAGGCCGCCGGAGCACACGGCCGGCAGCGCCTGCGCCTGGGCGCGGACGTGTCCCTCGTCACGCGCGAATACGCCCTCCTGCGCGACTGCATCCTGTCGCGTGCCGAGCGCTCCGACGTGGACGTGCCGCTGCATCAACTGCGCGTGCTCGGCGCCAGCATCGACAACGCGCTGACCCAGGCCGTCATCCCGTTCGCGTTCGACAGCGCCGAGCGCCACCACGCCGAGGTCGAGGATCGCGAGCGCTTCTTCCAGCTGTCCCCGGACATGTTCTGCGTCGCGGGCCTGGACGGGTACTTCAAGCGCGTGAACACGTACTTCGTCAGCGTGCTCGGGTGGAGCGAAGCGGAGCTCTACCAGCGCCCCTTCATGGAGCTGGTCCACCCCGACGACCAGGCGTCCACCCGCGAGGAGATGCGCAAGCTGTCCCACGGCATCCCCACCCTGCGCTTCCAGAACCGCTTCCGCACCCGCGACGGCCGCTACCGGTGGCTCGCGTGGGCCTCGCGCCCCGTGCTGGAGCTGGGCCTCATCTACGCCGCCGCGCGCGACATCACCGAACAAAAGACCGTGGCCCAGGAACGCGAACAACTGCTGGAGGCCGTGCGCGACAGCGAGGCCCGCTTCCGCAACATGGCGGACCACGCCCCCGTCATGCTCTGGGTGACGGACGTGCAGGGCGCCACGACGTACATGAACCGGGGCTGGTACGCCTTCACCGGCCAGACCGAGGCCACGGGCCTGGGCTTCGGCTGGCTCGACGCCATCCACCCCGACGACCTGGAGCAGACCCAGCGGACCTTCACGGAATCCAACACCGCCCGCCGGCCCTTCCGCCTGGACTACCGCCTGCGCGGCACGGACGGGCACTACCGGTGGGCCGTGGACACCGGCTCGCCCCGCTTCGACGCGGACGGACACTTCCTGGGCTACATCGGCAGCGTCATCGACATCTCCGACCGCAAGCAGTCGGAGGTGGAACGCGAGGCCCTGCTCGCCCGCGAGAGCGCCGCGCGCCACGAGGCGGAAGAAGCCAACCAGCTCAAGGACGAGTTCCTCGCCACCATCAGCCATGAGCTGCGCACGCCCCTCACGGCCATCCTCGGCTGGGTGCAGCTGCTGCGCACCGGCAACCTGCCCGCGCCCCGCCAGGAGCGCGCGCTGGAGACCATCGAGCGCAACGCGCGCGCGCAGGGGGAGCTCATCGAGGACCTGCTCGACGTCAGCCGCATCGTGTCCGGCAAGCTCAAGCTGGACGTGTCGCCCGTGGACCTGTCCGCGGTGGTGCAGCAGGCGCTCGAGTCCGTGCGGCCCGCGGCGGACGCGCGCCACATCGACGTGCGGGCCACGGTGGACACCACCAGCAGCGTCATGGGCGATCCGCACCGGCTCCAGCAGGTGGCGTGGAACCTGCTGTCCAACGCGGTGAAGTTCACGCCCAAGGGCGGCCACGTGCGGCTGGTGGTGTCGCGGCGCGACTCCATCGTGGAGCTCTCCGTGGAGGACACCGGCCAGGGCATCTCCGAGGCCTTCCTCCCCCACGTCTTCGAGCGCTTCCGCCAGGCCGACGGCGGCAGCACGCGCAAGACGGGTGGGCTGGGACTGGGGCTGGCCATCGTTCGGCACATCGTGGAGATGCACGGCGGCACCGTCTCCGCCGCCAGCGACGGCGAGGGCCGGGGCGCCACCTTCACCGTGCGGCTGCCCCTGTCCGTCACGCAGTGGCGCGACCCCACCATGCCGCCGTCGCCGAAACCTCCCGTGGCGGAGCGGATGCCCTCGCCCCCGCCGGAGCTGGGCGGCGTGCGCGTGCTCGTGGTGGATGACGAGGAGGACGCGCGCGAGCTGTTGCGCACGCTCCTGGAGGACAGCGGCGCCCACGTGGTGACCGCGGGCTCCGCGCTGGAGGGACTCCAGGTGCTCCAGGCGGAGCATCCGGACGTGCTCGTCTCCGACATCGGCATGCCGGTCACGGACGGCTACGGCTTCATCGAGCGCGTGCGCGCGCTGTCCGCCGAGAAGGGAGGCCACACCCCGGCGGTGGCCATCACCGCCTATGCCCGCTCGGAGGACCGCACCCGCGTGCTGCGCGCCGGCTTCCAGAGCCACGTGCCCAAGCCGGTGGAGCCCGGGGAGCTGCTCGCCGTCATCGCCTCGCTCGCGGACCGGTACCCCGCGCTTCCGAAGGCGTGACGGCCCCGTGAGGCCTCCGACGCCGGTGGAGGCCTGACCTCGCAGCCACTGGACACGCGCGGCGCTCAAGGCCGCTCAGCTCACGGCCCGCGTAGGACGCCGGACACGCCCGCACGCATCCTCCTGGCCATCGGGCCGGGGCTGGGCTTACCTTTCCCCCAATGCGTCCGCCGCCCGGACAACTGGCGATGTTCGACGCCCCGGCGCCCGGGCGTGAGCCGGAGCGCTCGCGGGTGCCCTCGCGCGAGGACGCACTGCCCCGGGCCGCGGACCTGGCCCGGCGCGTGTCCGCCCTGCTGGGCCAACCCGTGCACCTGCGCCTCACGGACAACCGCGCCACCCTGGTGAGCTACCGCCGCCTCCCCGAAGGCATGCGCCTGCGCCTGCACCACCTCTTCCTGGACGCACCCGACACCGTGGTGCGCGCCCTGGCCCTCTACGTGTCCGGCGACACCGCCGCCGGCGAGGTGCTGGAGGCCTTCAGCCACGCCCACCACGGCCAGGTGCGCCGGGAGCGCAGGCCCGGC
The DNA here is from genome assembly GCF_003668935.1 of Corallococcus sp. AB032C. Taxonomy (NCBI): domain Bacteria; kingdom Pseudomonadati; phylum Myxococcota; class Myxococcia; order Myxococcales; family Myxococcaceae; genus Corallococcus; species Corallococcus sp. AB032C. Next base: position 92,294 of record NZ_RAWP01000029.1, read on the forward strand.
GCCCCACTGCGCACGCGCGGCCGCTGCTTCGACCTCAAGGCCGTCCACGCCCGGCTGGACGCGGCGTACTTCGACGGGCGCGTGCACGCCGTGGAGGTGGGCTGGGCCCGCCGCCCGGCCCGCCGCACCCGCCGCACCATCCACCTGGGCGGCTACGACGCTCGCCTGCGCGAGGTGCGAGTCCACCCCGCGCTGGACCGCCCCTCCGTGCCCGCCTTCGTCGTGGACTTCATCGTCTTCCACGCCCTGCTGCACGCGGACCTCGCCGCCAGCGACGCGAGCCCCGACGCCCACGACGACGCCGGCCGCTGCGCCGCGGAGCACACCCCTGACTTCCTCGCGCGCGAGGCCGCCTTCCCCTTGCGCGAAGCCGCCTGGCGCTGGCTCCTGGAAAACCTGTCATCGCTCCGGCGCGGGTGACCGCCCGTCCCACCCGCTGCCATGTTTCAGACATGTCACGGCCGCCGTGACATGCCCCTCCACCCCCACCCCGAAGGGAGTGGCCTGCGGAGGGCTCACACTGCATGCTGTCCCCTCGATGCGCTTTTTCAGCGTGGAAGAGGCCAGCCGGCTGGTGCCGTTGCTGACGAAGACCTTCGGGCGCGTGCGCCCCTGGGTGGAGCGCGTGCAGAAGCTGGCGGAGGTGCTGGACGGCCCGGAGGCCCCGCCCGACACCGTCGAGGTGCGCTCCTTCCGCGAGGAGCGCGACGAACTGCTGGAGCGCATCCGCGGTGAGCTGGGCCCGCTCCAGGAGATGGGCCTGGAGATAAAAGGCGCGGACGGCCTGGTGGACTTCCACGCGCGGCGCGGCGAGGAGCCCGTGTATCTCTGCTGGCGCTACGGCGAGGACGCCGTGGCGCACTGGCATGACTTGAAGGCCGGCTTCTCCGGACGCCGCCCCATCGACAGCCCGGACGACTTCGAGCCCACCTACCTCAGCTGAAACACCCTCACTTCGACAGGCTCTGGTGCAACAGGCCCAGCTTGTTGCGCGCGGAGAGCAGCTGCTGACGCAGGGACTCCGCCTGCCGGCCGATGTCGGTGAACTTCGCCTCCTCCGCCGCGCTCGTCAGCGTGGCCGCGTCGTCCGCCACCTCCGCCATGCGCGCCTGGAGCGCGGTGAAGACCTCCGTGAGCCGCGCGTCCTCCTCCGCCGTGCGCGTGGCCTGCTGGCGCAGCGCCGCGAACTCCTGCATGCGCCCGTTGAGGTCCGCCGCGCTCTGTCCCAGCGCCCCGTAGCGCGTGAGCAGCTCCTTGAACACCTCCGTGCGCTGCTGCAGCTCCTGCGCGCACACGTTGACCGCGTCCGCCTGCGCCTGCTGCCGGTTGCGCACGCCGGTGATGGCCTGCACCAGCGCGCCCACGCGCATCCGAAGCGCGTCGTCCAGGTCCGCCAGGTCCTTGAGCGTCTTCGACGCGCGCTCCAGGTGCTTCTCCGATGTCAGGGGCGCCTCCTTCAGCTGCTCCGACAGCGCCTCGAAGCGCAGCAGCTCTGCGTCGAGCGACTGTGCGGCGGAGACCAGCTCGGAGGACGGGGGCGTGTCACGCTTGCTCATGGGGCCGGGAGGATGCCATGCCGCCTGTCCCTCCCTTCGGGTCGCCTGCCTGCCTCGGGAGCCTGTGCTCGGGGGAGGACACTGCGGATTCCAGGCCTCGCCAACGGAAGGGAGCGTCTCCAGCTTTCCGTGACACGTCGCGTCCGGAGGTCTGAAGCCATGCCCGTGGATTTCTCCATCACCGTGCTCGTCACTGGCGCCACCGGCCAGCAGGGCGGTGCCGTCCTCCGCAAGCTCGCCGACCGGGGTCACCACGTGGTGGCGCTGGTGCGGGACGCGGACGCTCCGGCCGCCCGCGCGCTGCGCAGGCCCGGCGTCACCCTGGCCCAGGGCGACTTCGATGACCCCGTCTCCCTGGAGAGCGCCATGCACGGCGTGGACGCCGTCTACGCCATGGCCACGCCCTTCGGCGCGGGCGGCGTGGACGCGGAGGTCCAGCACGGCAAGAACCTGACGGACGCGGCGAAGCGCGCCAACGTGCGGCACTTCGTGTACTCGTCCGTGGCGGGCGCGTCGGAGCTCACCGGCATCCCGCACTTCGACAGCAAGCACGCCGTGGAGCTGTACCTGCGGCGGCGGGACATGCCCTTCACCATCCTGGGCCCCACCTTCTTCATGGAGAACCTCCTCCAGCGGCCCACGCGCGACATGCTGGCGGCGGGGAAGCTGGCCCTGGGGCTGCCCGCGACGCGCGGCCTGCAGATGGTCGCGGTGGAGGACCTGGCCGGCTTCGCGCTGCACGTGCTGGGAGACCCGGAGCGCTTCATCGGCGAGCGCATCGAGGTCGCCTCCGACGAGGTGACGGGCCAGCAGGCCGCCGCGCTGCTCTCCATGGTGAGCGGCCACCGCATCAACTTCGAGCAGATTCCCCTGGATCAACTCCAGCAGCAGAGCGAGGACCTGGCGGCCATGTTCGAGTGGCTGGACCGGGTGGGCTACCACGCGGACATCCTCACGCTGCGCAACAGCCACCTGCGCGTGAGCTGGCAGAACTTCGAGACCTGGGCGCGCCATCAGGACTGGGACTTCGTCAACGCGCCCGCCTGGCCCGCCACCGCCGCCGAACCGGTGACTCCCCAGCCCTGAGAGGCTCCGGCCGCCGGCCCCCCCTCCGGGTGGGAGCACGAGGCATGTCATCCCCTGAACGCCGCACGCCCTACCTTGAAGTACGAGGAGGCATACGATGCGTGAAGCACTGGGAGTGGGGGCCCTGGGGTTGATGCTGATGGCGGGCTGCGCGGCGGAGACGAAGCTGCGGCCCGTGCCGGAAGCGGGAGTCCTCCAGGGCGGCAAGAGCAGCGCCATCAAGGAACAGGAGGGCGTGCGGCTCACGGCGGACGGCTCGGCCTGGAAGGGCTCTCCGTCCGACCTGGAGCGCCGGGTCACCCCTGTCTACGTCCGTCTGGAGAACCGGGGGCAACGCCCGCTCCGCCTCCAGTACAAGGACTTCGCGCTGATAGGCCAGGAGTCGCGCTTCCGCTACAGCGCGCTGCCGCCCCTGTCGCTGCGGCAGGCCACGTCCTCGAATGATTCGGAGGCGCCCGCGCGCATCAGCCCGGTGATGTACCCCGGGGGCAGGGCGTGGGCGGGCGGCGGCTACGGCTACGGGCCCTGGCGCGGCGGCTGGGGAC